>DOKQ01000144.1 GCA_003510215.1 Erysipelotrichaceae bacterium | reverse complement strand
AGAAATCCGGCGATGTTTGCACCCACAATGTAATTTCCTTCACGCCCATAGTTGATCGATGCTAAATTCAGATTATGGAAAATATTGGACATGATATGCTGAAGACGATCATCGATATCCCCAAACGACCAGTTCAGTCGCCCACTGTTCTGACTCATTTCCAAAGCAGAAACAGCGACACCCCCCGCATTGGCCGCTTTCCCCGGAAGAAACATGACTTTATGGGTGATAAAGTACTCCATCGCATCATGGGTACAGGGCATATTTGCCCCCTCCGCCACAACCATCACTCCATGATCAACCAGTGTTTTTGCATCCTCAAGATCCAACTCATTCTGTGTCGCACAAGGCAAAGCAATATCCACATTTACAGACCAGACACCCTTCCCCTCAGCATACACGGCACTTTCTCTTGCCTTGGCATATTCACTCAAACGATCCTTCTGCACTTCCTTAATCTTCTTTAGCAACTCAAGATCAATCCCCTTCGCATCATAAATCCAACCCGAAGAATCCGAGCATGTGACTACACGAGCCCCAAATTTCTGTGCCTTCATGATGGCATGAATGGCTACATTCCCTGCACCGGAAACCGCCACCCGTTTTCCCTTAAGTTCAATGTTGTGATAGTCAAGCATTTCCTTAACGATATACAATAGGCCAAACCCCGTTGCTTCCTTGCGAACCAACGAACCTCCAAAGGACAAACCCTTACCGGTAAAAGCACCTTCGTAGACACCTTTGAGTCGCTTGTATTGCCCAAACATGTATCCGATTTCCTTGGCACCCACACCAATATCACCAGCAGGAACATCCGTATCCGCACCGATATACTTCGAAAGCTCGGTCACAAAACTTTGGCAGAAAGCCATGATTTCCCGATCGGACTTCCCTTTTGGATCAAAATCAGCGCCTCCCTTGCCACCCCCAATAGGTAATCCGGTGAGTGAATTTTTAAATGTCTGCTCAAATCCCAGAAATTTGACAATACTCATATTCACTGAAGGATGGAACCGGATACCCCCTTTGTAAGGACCAATAGCACTATTAAACTGAACCCGGTAGCCCGTGTTGACATGCACCTGCCCATCATCCCCAACCCAGGGAACCCGAAAGACAAACTGCTTCTCCGGAGTGACCAGACGCTCCAGAAGTGCGTCTTTTCGATACATATCTTCCTTCTCTTCAATCACCGGACGCAACGACGTTAATACTTCACTTACAGCCTGATGAAACTCCTTTTCCTGAGGAAAGGATGTTTCTACCCACTCAATCACCTGATCCACATATGACATGTTTTTACCTCCATAATATAACGATTATATCGATAAATGGCTTTCGTGACAAGTTTGTGCAAAATTGAAAAAACACAACACCTCAATCAATTGAAGTATTGTGTTGTTATTACTTTACATCGTACTTTGTATCAACTTCCTTTTGTAGATTAGAGAACGCACAATCTTCCTTTGTGAAATACATTTTTTCTATTAACATAACGAACTCGTCAAATCTAGTACTTCGAATACCTAAACTTTTCAAATCAGGTTTATCTTCCTTAACTAAACGAATAAACTGGTTGATATCCTTGAATATTTCTTGCGATACTTCAGTTCCACCACTCAAAGAAACATTGGCTAAGAGTTTGAATATATCATTTTTGTGCTTCTTAATGTCTTTTGAGTCAAGGATTTCCCCTGCTTCTTTACGTAACATTAAATCCATCCAAGCCTTCATCTTAAACAGAATCACCGTCTCAATGTTAATTAGAGAACAACCATCAATCAAGCGCTTTCCCTTCATTAGTTGCTGGTAGTAGTCATCGTTGATCAGTATCGCAGAAAGACTTTTTACGGTGTTATCTATGTGTATAGGTGTTAAATTTTGCGCTGTTTTCAGTTCAATATGAGCAGGCATTCGACAAAAAAGTTCGATCATTCTCGGAAATGCCGAATCTTTTGGTTGGGAAAAACGATAGAACTGTTGAAAACTCGTGTCTTTTTCACAATAACTATATCCACCATCCTCAATAAAACGCCAAAATGTATTTCCAAAAGATGAGTTGAGTGTTTCAGAGATGAGCACAATATCAAGATCTCTGGTTGCTCTAAAAGGCACTCCAAGGTCATCCATTAAAATATCACATGCTGTACCACCGATAAACACATATTGATGTGTATGATTAAGAAAGTACTCTCTAAATTTGCTTAGTCCATGTACCATGATTCTCCTTGCAGCACTTCTTCCAGCGCTTGCTCGACTCTTTCATCCTTATTCTCTTTTAAAGACAAATATAGCGACAATTTATCCACAAAACCTTGAATTGAAAATAGTCCTGGTGAATAATCCCATATTTCCACCTCAATCAGTTTTTTATCTTTGACAAGATCCATATTTTTAACAAACTTCATCTTGTATTCTTCCAGCTGATCCTTCCCTACAGCTATCACCGGATGTTGTGATGGATTGATTCTCGACAATCTAGCCAATGCGTCCAATCCAGCCACATAAGACATTTGTGGCTTATCTTCAATATAGAAGATACTTCGAATGGGTGACTTAAGGTATTCACTCCCACGACGAAAGTAGTCTGGGTCTTTTATTCTCTTATACATCTTACTGCGTTTTGTCCTACCTCCAACTTCAAAGTCGATTAAATTTGCATGATACAAATCATTCAATGCTCTTGAAGCAGTCATCAGATTGATATCTAACTTTTCTGCTATCTCTGTTGTGTTAAGTTGAACATCCTCATGATACAGAAAATACAGGTATACCATCTGTGTCGGTGTAGTAAAACTTTTTACTTCATTTTTATACTCTGATGTTTTTTTCAAGTCAACTCCCAAGAAAGGCAAATACATCTGTCCATCCTCAATGACAAAAGCAATTCTATTTGCGATCAGACTCTTTCTTCGATATCTCGTTAGTGTTTTGAACATAAAAACCACCGGAAAATCTGTCAGATTCTCAACGACTTTGATATGCTTTTGAATCTGCTCAATACTACTCATATCAGCAATCACTTCTAATAAAACACATGATCTACCAAGAATAAACATATTATAAAAAACGTAATTTTCTTTTAAATACATTGGCAAAGCAACTTGATTTTGCCAAGGAGCAATCATCAAGTCATCATCAATGTTACTTTTTAAATAATCCACGAGCATCTTCATATGACTAACCTCCATATATATCATTTTCATTTACAATATATCACATCTGATTATATATTGTAAATATAAGTGTTAAATTAAAAAATGACTAGGTAGTTACCCAGTCATTCGATTCCATTTACTTACTTATCAAGTCCCACAAGGGATCTGGTTATCTTATCCATCTGCTTGGACTTCTCGCGATCAAGAGCATGTTTTGCGGGTGTTTCTTCCATCGTTAAATGGAAATACTTGCCACTGACACCATCCATCACAGGATCCGCAACCAGATAGCCAATGGATTCTCCAGAGATTACCGGATCTTTTAGAAAGCGAGAAATCACAAACTTGAAGAACTGACGATACAGCCATCCATTGTTTGACCCGATATGCGTCTTCACATCCCCTGGATGCATCGCATTCACACATACACCTGTATGAGCTAGCCGATCGTGCAACTCCCACATACATAATAGCTGCGCTGTTTTCGAAGCCCCATACCCACGCAATCCGGTATAGGGACGTTTCTCAAAGTGTAGATCCTGTAAATTGAGTCCATTGAAGCGATGCCCCTCGGAGTTGACAAACAGAATTTTGGCCGGTGCACTTGCCTTCAACCGTTCAAGCAATCGCTCAGTTAAAATATATGCAGCCAGATGATTGACACAGAAAACCAGTTCAAACCCTGCTTTTGTGACGATGCGCTTGGTCGAGTGAAGACCTGCACTATGGATGAGTACATCGATGCGATCAAATCGGTTCAAAAGCTCATTAGCGGCATGATTGACACTGTCAAGATCCGACATATCTGCCACCACAAGATCTATGTTATCCTTAAACTCTTGAAACTGCTCCTCAATGATGGCCTGTGCCTTCGTTCGATTGCGAATGACCATGACCACCGAAGCACCCAGATGCAATAACTTTCGGGTAGCCTCAAGACCGACACCCGAGGTAGCTCCCGTAATCACACATCGTTTGCCTTCCATCGAAGCCGTTGTGGTC
>DOKQ01000143.1 GCA_003510215.1 Erysipelotrichaceae bacterium | reverse complement strand
AGTTATTGATTGAATCCAAAAGAGCATCATTTAAGGCAATCATAAATGGTGATAGATCACGGTCAATGGTCTGACGATACCAATCAAACACCTGGTTGACTGAAAGTGTCAGCGATTGGATAAAACTTAAAAAATCAACGTACAACCGAGGTAAGATTAAAGTTAAAAGATAAAATAAGCCCACAAAAATAACCAGCAGCGTCAGTGGTACACTCACCTTTTTTGATATTTTCTTTCTGGATAAAAAACGCAGCCAAGGATTTAAAAGATAAGCGAACAGAAATCCTAGAATAAATGGTGTCAGAATTCTTCGAACCTTACTGAATAACATCAGCCAAAAAGATGTACTGATTGAAATAACGTACACAATTGTAACAATCATCAGTATCTTTAATAAAAGTGGCATCGTATCCTGCGTAGACCACGATGATTTTAATGTTGCAAAGAAACGTTTCATAAATTACCTTCTTACTTGTGTTGATACCAACGCAATTTTTCACTTCGGCGGATTTTAGATGTAATATCCAGCATAATCTGATCATACATGGTATACCAGCCATAAACAAACACGGAGAGCAATGTGGCTAAAAGCAAAGTAGGAAATACTCGGTACGCCATCCAATCAAAGAAATGCCATTCAGTTACCTGAGTCAATCGAAGCCCGACAAACAAAAGCCACTCCTTTAAAAATAAGGTAACCAGAGCAAGTGTGATAGTCTCAAACATACTTTCAGAAAGATGATTCGACCACTGTTTTGCCACTAGCATAACCGTTACATAAACCAAAGTTAACTCAAACATCTGTTGAAATAGCTGTAAATCATAGAGAAATCCGAGTCCAAGAGCCAGTAGCATCGATTTTTTAAACGAATACGTGCGGGCACAGTAAATCATAAAGATAAACATCGTCGATGGAATGAACACAAATCTCATAGATGAAAAATCAATGGGCAAAAGGGTCATCAAGAGTAAATCAAGCAGGAAAACCGCCCCAAAGAATAGAAAATGAATCATGGTGTCTCCTCTTGGGCTACGATAGCACGTTTGACTACAAACACATAATCAAACTGATAAAAGGAGGCACTTGGTTTAACGAGGATACGAAGACCAATGGCATTGGTTAACTCCTGAACTTCAGATACTTTACCGACCAGAAGTCCTGAAGGATAAACGCCACCCAACCCTGAAGTAATGACCGTCATCTCGGGAAGAATTGTCGAACCTGTATCAAGCAGTGTAAGCACAAAAGCCTCCTGATTGCGGTCGTAACGCTCCAAAATAGCTTCAGCTGTGGTGGAGGGTGATGTCTGTATTCGCACGGCTACCTTGTGATTGGAGCGTTCAGTCGTTAAAAGTCGAACCACGGAGCTATTGGAGTAAACTTCACTCACCTTACCAATCAGACCTTTTGAACTTGAAACTGCCATATCAACTTCCACACCGTCATTTGATCCAACGTTGATCGTCAGTGCTGAGTTGAAGACATCATAGGAGCGTACCATGACGGTCGCCGGTAATAACTCAAACTCATTGGATGCCAGTTTTACAGAAGACAACTCTTTAAGGGCTGCGATCTGACGGTATGCCTCTTCCAGTTCTGCTTTGTACAGAGCAAGCATATCAAGGTCCTGTTTTAAACGGTCGTTTTCATCACGAAGCTCATAGAAACGAATGATATCATCGAAAAACCCCGTCACTGAGCGAATGGGTTGTTCTATTAAAGAAAATCGAACCATGGAAAAGAACCCATAGCTTGCATTTGAGAGCATCGCGATGGGTTTGCTTGTTCTTAAAAAACCAAAAACAACTACAATGGAAAGTCCGATTGTAATAGCTATTAAAAGTACTTTTTGAAATACGGATAGACGTCGCATAAAATCACCATCTACATTATACGGTGAATCGCCTTACCTTTCAATCAATTATCATGTTTTGACGTAGAGAACAATATCCTGAATCTGTTACAATCAAATGATCCAACAGCGGAATCCCCATCAGCTGTCCGACCTCATTTAAAACAGCCGTCACTTCAATGTCCGCTTGACTCGGTGTGATACTGCCCGATGGATGATTATGAATAACAAGTAAACGTGAGGCACTTGATTCTACGGCTTCCCTGAAAATTTCCCTTGGGTGAATCACACTTTTATCCAATGTACCCACAAACAACGTTTTATAGGACACAATCTGATTTTGTGTATTCAGATAAATGGCCATCAGATGTTCCTGATGCTTGTATCCAACCTCACTTTTTAACCAATGGATCAAAAGTTCAGGAGAGTTCATCACATTTTTATCCATCATTGAACTGCGCAACACCCGCTTGGACAACTCAAAGACGGCCATCAGTTCCATCGCCTTAGCTGTTTTGATACCCGGAATCTGCATCAGCTGAAAGTATGAGAGTCGAGGAAGCTGACTTAAAGATTGGACCATGCGCAAAATCCGTACCGATAAATCGAGCACCGATTCACTTCGGGTACCACTTCGCAAAATCAGTGCAAGCACTTCCTCATCACTCAGACTTTCAATTCCACTGATTAAGGCCTTTTCTCTTGGTCGCTGATATGGTGGTAAATCCGCCATTTTTACTTTCATTGACTACTTACCCCATTGAGCACTAAATCCTGGAAACTGAACTTTACCACTGGCAGAAAAAAGAATCTTGATGATGGCAGCTATCCCAGCGCCTACAGCCACATACGTCAGCATTGCGGTCGTTGTTATCATACTCTTACCTCCTTTCACTTTCTAATAGAAAAAAAGTGAAGCTATTCCTACTCACTTAGTCGAATAACTTCACTTATTTCATCCTGTAATCGCAAGGCTAACTGGTGAATCATAACAAGATCCTCACTTTGCTCCCATTGGACACATTCGAGTAATTCACTGCTTAAAATACTTAGCTTTACAATATGGTCATGCACTTTCTGATTCATTTAAAAACTCCTTTTCTTCAGTCTATTGATTTTACATCAAAGTGTCAAGAAACCATGAGATTTTTATTTCTTTTCTAAGTAAAACTTGCTAAACTAAACGTAACAAAGGAGATCTCACATGAATCAAAAACTAACAAAATCTGAAAAGATTTCCTACTCTCTTGCGGGTTTAGGACAAAACATGATTTACAACTTTTCTGCGACGTACATAATGATTTTTTATACAGACATGATGAAACTGCTCCCTGCTGCTGTGGGTACACTGATGCTTGTGGCACGTGTCTGGGATGCCATCAACGATCCAATCATGGGATCGATTGTGGATAATACGCGGACCCGATGGGGAAAGCTTCGACCTTACCTGTTTGCGGTCCCTATTCCGATGGCAACCTTTACCATTCTCACATTTTTTACTCCAGATGTAGCGATGTCTACCCGACTGCTCTATGCTTATGTGACCTACATTGCCTGGGGTATGATTTTCACGGTTTCAGACGTTCCTTACTGGGGATTGTCCGCTGCGATGACACAGGATTTAAAAGAACGCATGAGCCTTGTCTCGATTGCTCGAATCTTCTGTAATCTTGGGATGGCTATTGCGATTGTCGTACCTCCGCTGATTATAGCCTCCTTTGGTGGAAATGCCACAGGGTATCTGGTTTCTGCCATCTTTATGTCTGTGATTGGTGGATCTTTGTTTTTTCTTGCCTTCTTTAAAACCAAAGAACGTGTGAGTGATCATCAGGAAAAAACCTCGTTAATACAAAACTTCAAGATTGCTAAAAAGAATAAACCCCTCTTGTTACTTCAATCCTCAAGAATGCTCGGTGCTTTTCGGATGGGACTTGGAGCTGCCGGCACCTATTTTGCCAAGTATAATTTGGGCAACGAAGCGTACTTTTCTCTTCTTGGAGGGATACTCATCGCCTCAATGATTGTGGCCATGATGATTACGCCCTGGTTCCTCAAGTACTTTACAAAGAAGCAGGTATATATGGGAAGCCTTGTCTTTGGAGCCATTGCCCATTTGCTTATGTTTCTTATTGGCTATCAAAACATGGTCCTCGTCTTTTTCTTCCTATTTCTTGCCGGTATGTCCATGGGGGCAAACGATGTAATCACCTATGCGCTTGTGGGCGATTCTGTTGATTACCTTGAGTTTTATACCAAACGTCGATATGAAGGCGTCTGTTTCTCATTGCACACATTTACAACGAAACTTCAGACAGCTTTTGCTACCTTTGCGATTGGTCTTGTATTGACTTATGTGGGATTTATAGAAAATACCGCTCAAAGCGCACAGGCTCTTAGCGGTATCTTCTGGTTAATCAGTCTACTACCTGCTGTCGCAAGTATTCTAAGCCTTATCCCCATGTTCTTCTATCATTTCACAAGTAAACAGCACGAGGATATGTTGCAGCAGTTACACGGTTAGAAACATTTTTGCAAATTCAGCAACACCCGCTGCTTCGACTGAAGGTACTACATGGTCCACAATCGACAGAACTTCTTCCTTCGCATTACTTACAGCAGCAGAAATTGCTGCTTTTTTTAACATGGCTATATCATTATCCGCATCACCTATCGCAGCTACATCAGAAAAATCAATCCCGATATGCTCGCAAACGACATCTATCCCGATGGCCTTATTGATACCGACAGAAGCCGCATCAATAAACATAGCTCCGTGTTCAAAGAATTCACACCCCGAACTATCCGGTAGATTTGCATGAAGTTTAATCATGTTTTCTTCATCACCTGTAAATTGACATTTAAGTGAATCTGCTTTGATATACTCTTCAACCCTTGTTTTAGAAATCAGAACATCAATATTGGCAAGAGTCAGATCATACTCAATACCGCGATTGTATGCATTGGCAACCATGTATCCATCTTGCTCACAGGCAAAATCACAGTTAAACAGTTTAGCTAAATCAAGCAGTTCAAAGATAATCTTACGGTCAATTCGCTGGGCATGGATTTCTTTTAACTCACCGTGATCATAATGTAAAATCTGAGCTCCGTTACTGGCAATAATGTACCCGTCAAACTTATCCAATTCAACGAGTTTAGCTACATGATAGGCACCCGCTGCGATACGACCGGTCGCAAGCGCTACTTTAATACCCTGTTGCTGAAGTGCAATCAGTGCATCCACGTTTTTCTGATGGATGCTTTTTTTAATTGGATCATAGAGTGTATGATCAATATCACTAACAAATAATTTCATTCTTTTTACCTCTGCGCCCTATTATAACACAGTTCAAAAGAAATAATTTGCGAATTTTTGAACTATTGATTGACAATTATATCACACAGATGTATGCTAAACATGAAAGATGATTCATGTTTCAAGGAGGACACTATGGTACTAGGAAAATGTATGACACAGTTACATCTGGGGGATGCAGCAAGTATAACCCGACAGATTACAGAGGAGGATGTTGTCTTGTTCGCACAATTGAGCGGCGATAATAACCCCATCCATCTTGACGAAAATTATGCCTCATCCACAAGATTTAAACATCGCATCGCCCACGGACATTTCGTGGCTTCGCTGTTCTCTACCTTACTCGGAACTCAACTTCCAGGGGTTGGGACCATTTATCTTAATCAGCAGATCCGCTATCTCGCACCCGTCTATCTCAATGATTTCATTACCGCAAAAGCAACGATTATTGAAAAAAATGAGGATCGCAATCGTGTGACTCTTTTGACCGAAGCATTTAACCAGCAAGGTGTACTTGTTGTCAGTGGTCAGGCAGAAATCATGCCTCCAAAAAAGGAGCAGTCCTAATGGAACAGAAATACACACAAATCCGATCTTTTGCTTCAACGTTTGCAGAAACCTATGTTAAGCCATTGGCCAGTGAGATCGATGAGCACGAACGTTTCCCAGAGGAAACCGTGAAAAAAATGATTGACTGTGGCATGATGGGAATCCCCTACCCACAGAATTTAGGTGGTAGTGGCGCAGATACGATGGCTTATGTCCTCTGTGTTGAGGAACTGAGTAAAGTCTGTGCGACTACCGGTGTTATTCTCTCCGCACACACCTCGCTAGCCAGTTACCCTATTTATGCATTTGGCACAGATTATTTAAAGACAACCTATTTAATGGACCTCAACACCGGCAAAAAACTTGGTGCATTTGGATTAACAGAACCCAATGCTGGAACCGATGCGTCCGGACAGAAAACCGTTGCCATCAAGCAGGGAGATTATTACCTTCTAACCGGAAGCAAAATATTCATTACAAATGGGATCTATGCGGATACATACATTGTGTTTGCCATGACCGATGCGTCCAAAGGAACAAAAGGTATCAGTGCCTTTGTGGTTGAAAAAGGATGGGAAGGATTCACTTTTGGCAAAAAAGAGAAGAAACTGGGGATTCGTGGTTCAAGTACGTGTGAGCTGATATTCAATCAGGTAAAAGTACCTAAGGAAAATTTGATTGGACAAGAAGGTCAGGGTTTCAAAATCGCCATGTCCACGCTGGATGGCGGACGTATCGGGATTGCGGCTCAGGCATTGGGTATTGCCAAGGGAGCTTTCGAGGAAGCTGTCACATACACAAAATCGCGAAGACAATTCAATCAGCCAATCTCCAATTTCCAACATACCCAATTTATCCTTGCAGATATGGCTACGTCGATTGAGGCCGCAAGTTTGCTTGTGTATCAAGCTGCCAAAGCCAAGGATACTCAGAAAAATTTCAGTAAAGAAGCTGCCATGGCAAAATTATTCGCCTCAGAAACAGCCATGAAAGTGACTACACAAGCTGTTCAGCTTCTTGGAGGGTATGGTTATACCCGGGAGTATCCCGTCGAGCGTATGATGAGAGATGCAAAAATCACCGAAATTTATGAAGGGACATCTGAAGTTCAGCGTATGGTCATTGCGGCTTCAGTGTTAAGGTAAGGTTATGAATATTCTCGTATTGGTCAAACAGGTACCGAACACAACCGAAATGAAAATTAATAAGGAACATGGTACGCTAATGCGTCAAGGGGTGGAATCAATCATTAATCCGGATGATTTAGCTTCGGTTGAATTTGCCTTAACCATCAAAGATGAACAACCGGATACCCATGTGCGTGTTATTAGCATGGGACCACCTCAGGCAAAAAGCATGCTTACAGATCTCTATGGCCTCGGAGTCGACGACTGTGTTCTCATCAGTGACCCCTCCTTCTCAGGAGCAGATACCTGGGCTACTTCCAACACCCTCGCCGCAGCTATCTCACGATATCCATTTGATTTGATTTTAGCTGGACGTCAGGCCATTGATGGGGATACAGCCCAGGTAGGTCCACAGGTAGCGCAACGACTAGGTATTCCTCAGATTACCTATGTTAAGCAAATTGAATCAGTTACATCGACTCATGTGACCGTAAGCAAACATTATGAAGACTATATTGAGTTATCAAGATGTAAGTACCCTTGTCTTTTGACCTGCCTTAGTGAGGGTACATCTCCACGCCTTGGACGCATAGAGTATATTTGGAGAAGTTTGGACCAACCCATCACAGTGTTGAGCAATCAGCAGTTACAGCTAGACCCTTCACGTATTGGACTCAAAGGTTCCTACACCAAAGTAAAACGCACTTTTGTGCGACCGATTGAAACGAAAGGACAGATGATTGTGCAAGATATCGAATTGGCTGCAAAAACCATCGCAGACATTTTGAAGAAAGCAGCATCGTAAGGTACTCATATGATACATTCACATATCCATGTTTTCATTGAAGTACGTGACCAAAAACTCATGGATGTAAGCCTTGAGTTGCTTCATGAAGCAAATGAGCTTAAAAAACAATACAAGAACAAAGGAATCGATCAGAAAGTGATTGCCCTGCTCTTAGGTTATCAGATACAATCCATGATTGAAACCTGCTATCGATTCGGAGCAGATGAAGTGATTGTGGTGGACCATGAAAAACTTATGTATCCAACATCTCAGCACACAACAGCCGCATTGGTTCAATGCATCAATCAGTTTCATCCAGAAGTTCTGCTCATCGGAGCTACCGTAGTTGGAAGAGATATTGCACCTCGGGTAGCGGCTGAAGTAGCCACCGGATTAACTGCGGACGTTACAATCCTTGAAGTTGATCCTTTAGAAAACTCAAATCTTCTTCTAATGACTCGACCTGCCTTTGGCGGTAATTTGTATGGAACGATTATTTGTCCGGACACCTTCCCTCAGATGGCCAGTGTTCGCCCATCCGTCTTTATTAAAAAAGAGTATCATAAACCTGTGGTTGCACCGATACATGTAACCGTGAACTTTGATCAGAATGATTGGATTGAAGTCGTGCAACGTTACCATAAACCTGAACAAGCAATCGATCTTTCCAAGGCAAAAATCATTCTATCCGCAGGACGTGGAGTGGAATCGTGTATGGATATCGTTTTAGAAACAGCTCATCTTCTTAAAGCAACACTTGGAGCATCAAGAGCCTTGGTCGATCGTGGCGTTGTATCAAAAGTAAATCAGGTCGGACAGACAGGAACAACGGTTCGCCCTTCGATTTATCTTGCCTGTGGCATTTCTGGAGCACTTCAGCATACCGCAGGAATGGATCAAGCTCAAACCATCATTGCAATTAATACAGACGAGCAGGCACCTATCTTCTCTGTAGCAACTCTTGGGATTGTGGCTGATGCAAAAGAAGTTCTTCTAAAATTAAAAGAGTACATTTAACTTAACCTTACAGAAACAAAAAACAGGAAATCAAGCTCGATTTCCTGTTTCTGATATGTATTATTTGTTATCGTTTATTTATTTGGCAAAATCAGATTTAAGGATACACCTACGATAGCTGCAAGCGCTGTTCCGGAGAGTGTTGCCAATCCGATGAATTGGAATACGGCTCCACCTAAACCTAGAACAAGCATTGCGGAAGCGATAATCAGATTACGTTGTTTAGAGAAGTCCACATTGGCATCAACTAGAACACGCAACCCATTGGAAGCAATAACACCGTAAAGTAGGATACTCATACCACCAAGTACAGGTGCAGGAATCGTTCCAATAAGTGCTGAGATTTTCCCGACAAAACTCAAGACAAGAGCCACGACGGCTGCTCCTCCGATGACATATACACTGGCTACGCGGGTCATACCGACAACACCGGTATTTTCACCATACGTTGTATTCGCTGGTCCACCAAGGAATGCTGAGACCGCGGTGGCAACACCATCACCAATCAGTGTGCGATCCAACCCTGGATCTTTTAAGAAGTTTCGATTACAGATTTTTCCAAGTACTGTATGGTCTCCGATATGTTCAGAGATAGTCACGATGGCAATCGGCACAATCGCCCACATTTCCGGACCGAAGTAGAATCTATATGAGTTGAAGAATCTTGTTTCAAATGGCAGAAAGAACTTCGGAACTTCTAACCATGCGGCTTCAACAACGGGTGTAAAATCAACCAATCCGAAGTAGAAGGCTACAATGTAACCACCGACTGAGCCAAGAATAAATGGAATAATTTTCATAAATCCTTTGGCAAAGGTGGAGACAAAGGCTGTGATAATAAAGGTGATTGCAGCTACTGCCATCACTTTAGGATCGCCACCCACCTGAAATCCTGCCTGGGTAATTGCCCATCCGGATAGTCCTAGACCGATAATGGCAATCATAGGTCCAATAACAATCGGTGGAAGCAATTTATCAATCCAATCCTTACCAATCGCTTTAATAAGCATAGCAACTGCAATGTATACCAAACCAACCACAATCAATCCAGTTTGAGAAGCGCTGATGTCACCACCGAGTGCCTCTTTTGCGAAAACCATCGCTGAGATATAAGCAAATGATGATCCAAGATAAACAGGTACTTTTGCTTTGGTAGCAAGAATGTAAATAAGCGTTCCTAATCCAGATGCAAATAATGCGACGGATACTGGCAATCCAACAATCACTGGTACCAGAATCGTAGCTCCAAACATGGCAAAGACATGCTGGATACTGAGAATAGCCCAAGCGCCTACCGGCGGTTTCTCTTGAACATCATACAATAAATCGTGTTTTTCCATTTCTTTTCCTCCCTTATGGTGCGCACAGGCCTAAAAAAAGGACTTTTAATACATAAAAGTCCTGTTTAAAACGCTAAGGGGTTACTTTGATTCGCTCCTTGTTGACCTCACGGGATCACATTTAAAGGACCTATGCTGAAAGTATTATACCATAGCCTAATCGCAGTGCAAGCACTTTTTTAAAAAAACTCGCACATGGCGAGTTGTTAATCTAAAAGTGGTACGACCGTTGGTGAAAAGGTATCCAGGATAAACTGCTTTACTGATTCGGACTTCAATGCCGCAATCAATACCTTCGTCTTTTCTGATTCTTCTGTGCCAATGCGAACAACTAGCAAATTCGCAAATGTTTGTGCAGCGACTGAATTTTTATCTTCAGTAACAATCACAGATGAAGCAACACCGCCACCAAGAGCATAGTTACCATTGATAATTGCAAGTTCAACATCTTTCAACACCGATACAAGTAAAGCAGCTTCAATCTCGACAAACTGAATGTTGTATGGATTGGATTCAATATCCAGCGGTGTAGCATTTGAAGAAGTACCGGCCTTCAGTGTGATATAACCAAGGTCAACTAATAAAGCCAATGCACGCGCTTCGTTTGTTGGATCATTTGGAATGGCAATGGTTGCATTTCCCGCTTCAATCGCCTCAAGTGACGAAGCTTTCCCTGGATAGATACCTAATGGTTCAAAGTGAACTGGCAACACACCAGTTAATTCTGTATTGTTTTTTTCATTAAACGTTGTTAGATATGGTAGATGCTGGAAGTAGTTTGCATCCAAATCTCCAGCATCCAGTGTGGTATTTGGCAAAATATAATCCGTAAACTCAACGATTTCCAATGTATATCCTGCTGCTTCAACAGCACCTCTTGCAGCTTCCAGAATAATGGCATGAGGTGTTGTGGATGCGCCGACACGAATCACTTTGTCATCCTTACCGGTAGATGAACATCCAGAAAGAACGAGTAAACCAAGAGTGGATAAGACAAGTAGTTGTTTGATAAATTTATTTTTGAACATAATTTTTTCTCCTTAATTTGTTATGCGCCGCCGATCCAAAGAAACGGCCAGAAAATGAAAGATATTTTGAATTAACTGAACCAGAATGACCATCATGACAATGGTAATCAGCATGATATCCGTCTGATATCGATGAAGACCATAACGGATGGCAATATCACCCAATCCACCTCCACCCACTGCACCGGCCATGGCTGCATAGCCTACCAGTGTAATCATCGTGAGTGAGACAGAGCGAATCAGTGATGGAATGGATTCAATCAGATAGACTTTTGTGACAATTTGCCAAGGGGTTGCACCCATCGTGATGGCGGCTTTAATGAGCCCATCATCAACTTCTTCAAGAGCTGACTCGACAAGACGAGCCACAAATGGAATCGCCCCGATCACAAGTGCCACAATCGATGCATTGACACCATATCCCCGCCCAACAATCAGTCGGGTGATTGGAAACAGTGCAATCATCAGAATAATAAACGGAATGGAGCGAATCACATTAACCAAAGAACCCAGGATTTTCTCACCGATGACCCATGGAGCAATTCCCTCTTTTTTCCAGATAACCAGCAGGACTCCCAGTGGAAATCCTCCGATAAAGCTAAACAGTGTTGACATAAAGACGATGGTCAATGTATCCAACAGACCCTTGATTAACAAATCACTCATAGCACACCCTCCTGATAACTTAACAGAAGTTTTGTCATCGGATGAGATGGCGAAGCAAAGATATCTATGACTTTCCCATCTTCTACAAACTGACCTTCATTCATCACAATCATACGATCACAAGCTGATTTAACTACTGATAGCTCATGTGTAATGATGATGACGGTCACATTGGTTTTTCGATGAATTTCTTTCAGTAAATCGAGAATCGCTTTTGTGGTAACCACATCCAGCGCACTGGTCGGCTCATCACAAAGCAGCAGTGTCGGTTCACTCGTCAGTGCTCGTGCAATGGCTACACGCTGCTTTTGCCCACCGGATAACTGCGATGGATAACTCGAACTCTTACCGGAAAGACCGACCAATTGAATCAGAGAATCAACCCGTTGAGTAATTTCTTCTTCCTTCATATGTGTTAAACGCAAAGGAAATGCGATATTATCGAACACCGTTCGTTGTTCAAGAAGGTGATAACCCTGAAACACGATACCCAACTGACGGCGCATTCGAATCAGATCCTTCCCTTTTAGCTTAAATAAATCGACATCATCCAACCAGATCGTTCCTTGATCTGGCTTTTCAATCAAGCTTAGACAACGAAGCAAGGTCGACTTACCTGCACCGCTACTCCCAATGATTCCAAGAAATTCACCATCTTGTATCGTTGCGGAAACATTGTTTATCGCAACCAGACGATCGTCTTTGAACACAAAGGATTTGGTTAATTGATCAATTTTAATCATAGATACACCTCCATAACATAAAAAAACTCCCATCCCAATAAGGACGAGAGACTCGTGATACCACCTTAATTCGCATACTCATCACTAAGTATGCCTCTTCAAGTACGCATTTGATCCAAATGTTATACTCTATCGCTTTAACGGGCGAACACGTCATAGCCTAAGGTTTCCCTTCGGTATGCAACTCCAAGACCATTGTTCAGAAGATTCGGTTATCCTTTTTCAGCATTTTCAGGACTCTCTGTGAAACTTTCACTTCTTACTTTTTCTTTTCATCGTCTTTCAATGAGAGTATTATACAATATCCACCACCATTGTCAATCGGTTTTTTTAATTTTTATAAACTTTTTGTTTGTCACTAGTAAACAACAGATTTGCAAAGGATGAATCAATTCGATATAATACCTTCGGTGATACAAAATGAAAGATATAAAAGCAATTTTTTTTGACGTCGATGGAACTCTTCTGGACCCAAAGCTACATATACTGCCAGAGTCCACACTGAACGCGCTGCATCGTCTGAAAAGTAAAGGATACAAACTGGCTGTTGCTACTGGCCGTAATTTGGAATCCTGTAAAGAAGCCAATATTGTGGATGCATTTGAATGGGATGGGTTTGTCTGTGTCAATGGCCAGCAGGTCTATGATCAACATCAGAATGAACTTTATCATTTCATCATGGATGAAGAGATGGTTAAAAAAATCATAGAAGTGGCAGAAGAAGAAAATATTAATCTGCTCTTCGAAGGAAAAGAAAACTTCCTGAATCACCCTGTAAATGATCTGGTCATCGAAGCTCATAATTTTTTTAAGGAAGCCATCCCTGATCTCGTCAAACCCTATGAGTTTGAACCCATTGACATGATCCTTGGGTATGCACCGATGGATTACGACTGGGCTAAATTTAGAGCCATTGACGGTGTATTAGTCTATCCGGGCGAATCAACCTACGCAGATATCTTAGCCCTCGGAAATTCAAAATACGAAGGGATCAAGATGCTTCTTTCCCACTGGGGGATAAAACATGCGCCTTATGCCGCCTTTGGTGACTCACTGAATGATATGGAAATGATGGAACATGCGGCTTTAGGGATTGCCATGGGAAATGGTAACGAACAGCTCAAACGTATTGCGGATGTCATAACACGCCCTGTCAATCAGGATGGCATCGATTTTGCCTGTACCTATACGAAACTAGGCTAGAAAAAATCTCACTCGAAAGTGAGATTTTTTAGTCTACATAGATTTTGACGGAATTTTTATCCGAGCTTTCAACGGTGACAATTTCCCCTTCCAGATCCTGGTCCACAGCCTGCATAATCTCATCGAGGTCAATGTCCGCACTTCGAAGCGGATTATCCTTAAAATCAAATTCCTTTCCAAACTTCAAGGCTACTTTCATCAGTGATACCGGAACATTGACTTTAACTTTGGTACCATCATCTCCATCGACAACCACACGAAGCATTTTACGTTTTTTGTCGGATTTCTTTTTGCCAAAGAAACCTTTGGAAGATGTTTCTTCATCAAACAGTACATCATCCTCTTCCATCGATTCTTCGACTTCTTCTTCAATGTGTGCTTCTTCATCCGGTAAGTAATCCAATAGTTTGATAGCATCTTCAATGGAAAGTTTGCCTTCTTTTACCTGTTCAAATATGGTAGCTTTTCTATTTATATCTTGATTTGTCATACCTTTATCCTCCTATATCACACTATCGTGTTAATTGACGAACGGTTTGTTCAACTGATCCTGCGGGTACCCAACCATGCTGATTACGAATAATTTTCGTTTGAATCCATTGGATATGTGGAAGTGATTGAATGATTTTCTTTGTCAGTTTCATATCTTTTTCTCCTTTGTTCTAACAGTGATTACTTGCTGTATTGTCTAACTGCTTTTTCAAATGAACCAATGGGATAGAACCCGCGGTCATCCTTGATGAATCCTGCCTTATTCAACTGAATCTGAGGCAACACTCGATATAATTTGGATTTTCTGTAGTTGTATTTCATGACGTGTCCTCCTTCTGCTGTGGCATTAAGATCTTACACTTACATTTTAATACAATATTAAATAATGTCAATATCTATTTTGATTTTCCTTATATTTATTTTAATATATTTATATATTTATTATCTAAATCAATATCAGACACAAAAAAGAGCACTCATTGTGCTCATTTTTTATCTATCGTTGAAATTTGTTTTAAATATGATTCAAGTTCCTTGAATGTCGTATCATCCAATTCACCATGATAATCCGAAAAACTTTCATCCGCAAACATATCGAATAACATATAGGTTGATCTGCACTCTGCTTTCTTATCTATAACCGCAATCGTTCCCTCAATGGGAACAACCACTAAATCACCAAGTCGCAAAAAACTTTCAGATAGTTCCAATGGAAATGTTGCAACAGAATAGCAACCTGGACGATGAATAAATCGTATCGGTGAAAATTCACACTGTTGTTTAAACTGATGATATGAAAGTCGATGTTCATCCCGCAATCCACTGACGACAATCGCTAATGGAGGATTTGACTTGATAAATCGAAGTAATCGTTGTCTTACCATAGAGCATCGGTAACTCGATGTGAATACACTTGCTTTTACATAAAATATCTTCATAATCTCCTCCTGAGATTATTGTAGCAACTTTGCACCAAAACCTCAAAACATATGCAATTAAAAAGCGGTTTACACCGCTTGATTAACCTCTAAATTTAAAGAATCCTGGAATATCTCCGTCATCATCTTCAACGGGCTTCTCATTTTTAATAACTTCCACAACTTTCGTTGCTGTCTGAGTCGGACGGGATAGCGGCTGGCCATTGGTTTTTGGCAAATCAAAACCTGTGGCAATCACTGTCACAATGATGGAATCACCAATCTGTTCGTTAATGGCTACCCCAAAGATAATATCGATATCTCCTCCAGCTGATTCACGGATATACTCAACCGCATCACTAGCATCATAAATCGAGATACCCGCGCCACCTGTAACATTGACAATCGCATTGCGGGCTCCACGAATCTGTGCCTCGAGCAATGGAGAGGTAATCGCACGCTGAGCTGCCTCCTGCGCTTTATTGTCCCCCGTAGCCATTCCAATCCCAATCAATGCTGTTCCCTGTCCTTCCATAACGGAACGGACATCCGCAAAGTCCAGGTTGATCAGTGCCGGAACCGCGATTAAATCGGTAATCGTCTGAACACCCTGACGAAGTACATTATCAGCTTCTTTAAATGCCTCCACAAAAGGAATACGACCAATAACTTCCAGTAATTGATTGTTTGATACTATAATCAGCGAATCCACATGTTCCTTTAATGCTTCAAGGCCATTGAGAGCTTGTTCCATGCGCTTGCGACCTTCAAATGAGAAAGGCTTTGTCACGATTCCCACAGTTAAAGCCCCGCATTCACGGGCAATTTTAGCAAACAGAGGTGAAGCGCCGGTACCTGTACCACCGCCAAGACCGGTGGTGATAAATACCATATCTGCGCCTTCCATGGCTGCCCGGATTTCCTTTTCGCTTTCAACAGCTGCTTTTTTGCCAATTTCCGGGTTAGCACCTGCACCTAATCCCTTGGTAATTTCCTTGCCTAAAACTAGTTTGTTCTTAACCATGGAAACATTCAATACTTGCAGGTCCGTGTTTGCTACATAGAACTCGACTCCCTGCAATCCTTCATCCACCATGCGGTTTACTGCGTTGCACCCAGCTCCGCCAATTCCAAACACTTTTATTTTTGCAACCTGTTGGTACATTTCTTCGTTCATGCGATCCTCCTGTTAAGCTTTCTTAGGTTCAAATATTCCTTTGAGTTTTTTAGAAATGGTCTCATCCATTGATTCTGATTTTTTACGGGAATAAATCATGGCATTATACTCTTCAACATCCACACAGCTTCCTGCGCGTTTGCGCCATGCCTCCAAGTCTTTGTAAGCATAGATCGCGCCGGTTATCGACGTCAACGCCGGATCACGAACCCCTAAGGTCTGAGGCACATAGCTACTCACTTCACATGAAAGTGATTGTGTTATAAACTCATCGAGACCAAGAAGACTTCCTCCCGAACCGGAGATAACAATACTTGATGTCTTGGCCTGAATGATTGGATCAACAGCCGAAACAATCTGATCTCTCCACTCCTGAATTTTTGGTTCAACAGTTGATATCAGTTCATTGTAACTCATGGTAAATGAATCACCTTCATAGGACCAAAGATAAATCGGCGCATCACTCGATTTCGACCCACTCAACACAAGATTGTTTGTGAGCAACCGTGCACTGACATCATTCGGTAACTTAAACTTGCTGGAAACCTCGTCAATCCACGTTTTCATGCCGATGGGCAACAGTTCGCTGCTTTTACATTTACCCTGATAATACAGACTTAAATGTGTATGATTTCGCTCAAGAATAATCCCAATGACTGCCTGTTGCATCGAGCGCTCCAGTAAAGCTGCTTCCTTCGCAAAACCGATGCTATCCAAAATCACATCCATAATGGTGACTCCAGCTTTTTCAACACATCCAGCCAACTGATACGCTAGCTCTTTTTCAATACAATAGATATCTGCTTCAATAACACATCGTTCAACCTGTTCGTTGACAGGAAAACGACGGAACGAAATCCCGTCAATGATATACTTGCCAATAAATGCATTTATAATCTCAAGATCAGGATCCAGATTCAATTTCATGATGGAAGCAAAAGCTCTTTGTACATCCTTCAACCCAATGACTCCGTCCGTTGACTCAGGTTCAACCTGAACTCTACGTATAAAGTGTTTCATGGATACTGAAGGAACTAATAAAAGAACTTGTCGAATGGAGGCACCCAAATTTTTGGATGCATTTTCAACAGCTCGGTGAATACTATGAATCACTGCTTTTTCATCTTCAATTTTTTGTCCATTAAACCCAGAGCAAGCAACACGTTCTACCTTCAATATATGTAACCGTGTATTAAAAATCTCAGCCAGAATGAGTCGTACCTCGTGATCCGTAATCTCACAAGCGGCAATAATCTGTTTTTCCATTGGCTCGCCTCCCCACTCATATCATAAATCATACCACAATTTGCAAGGATAAAAAAGAGTTTTCAATCCCACTTATCTGAATTATCAAATCGGTCCATAGATTACGAAAGAAGAGCGAAAATAAAAAAAAACGGAAGATTCCGTTTGTTTTTTTTAGGCAGACTGTTGTGCTTTTAACGCTTTCAAAGCGCGGGCGGAAATACGAATTCTTTGAGGTTTTCCATCGACCATAACTTTGACTTTTTGTAAATTGACATTCCATTTACGACGTGTTGCACGTAGTGAGTGAGAACGTTTATTCCCGGAAAGTGCTTTTTTACCGGATACTGCGCATACTCTTGACATACCGAACACCCCTTTCTTGTCTTGTTTTGCTTGTAAACTATACCACGCTTAATTCTAAAATGCAAGTAAAATATTCGTTGCATTTCATTTCTTTTCATCCCGAAAAAACCAGTTCAATGAGTCCATTGTGTCGGTAGATTCCTATCTAATTCTGCTTATCCCGACTCATCACAATCATCACGATTCCTGATGTAATCCGCAGCACAGCCTTTTGATTCACAATTTCATTGGAAACAAGGTAAAGATCGTCAGGACTGACCAAAACATTCTGCAATGGATATGCAACCCCCTCAAATGAAATCAGCGACTGAACCAGCGGAAATAACGAAACATAGGTGTAGGACTCTTTTTGTAGCTCAACTGTTTCTTTCGCAATAAACACCCGCTGATGTTCATCAAGAAGCACAAGCCGATGATCCTGTTGCATTAATTTGAGGTTGATCAGTTCATGGTCAATCCGCCCCCCAAAAACACCCGTCATCCAGACAGAATCAAATCCAATAGTATAAGCAAGTGCTGCCTCACTGTCAGTCATGTTCTTTTCCTTGGGCAAGACGATGACTTGATTACTTTTGGACTGAATTAACTCAAACTCTTCCTTTGTTACACTATCAAAATCACCGATAGCAAGATCCATCATTCTACCCTGGGAAGCAATGATATAGGCACCATGATCAACGCCAATAATTTTATCAAAGTGGCACTTTGGAATAAAGCCATGGTAGCCACAAACCAAAAGAACTATTGACATAACGATTCAATCGCTTGTTGAATGTTTTGTTTGAAAATATAACTGCCTGCCACAAGGACCGTTGCTCCAGCTTCCTTACACCATTTTGCCGTCGTTTCATTGATACCCCCATCCACCTGAATCAAGGCATTGGATGAGGCTGCATCAATTTTCTGACGCAAATAGCGAATTTTATCTAGAGATGACTCAATGAAGGATTGTCCTCCAAAACCTGGCTCAACCGACATAATCAAAAACAAATCTACTGTACTGATATAATCATCGAGCACAGATACGGGTGTTTTTGGCTTAATGGTAAGACCAACTTTTACATTTCTTGATTGAATATGTTTTATCAATGACTCCAAATCCTGTTTATCTTTCATCGCTTCCACATGAAAAGTAATAAGATCAGCACCCGCATCAATAAACACATCCGCAAAAAAGCGTGGATTTTCGACCATGAGGTGAACATCAAGTAGCAGTGGTGTTATCTTTTTGAACCCTTTAAGAATATCCGGTCCAAAGGTAAGATTTGGAACAAAATGTCCATCCATGACATCAAAATGAATCCATTGTGCTTTTGACTCATTCACCAGGTTCATTTGTTCATTCATCTGACTGTAATCCAATGATAGTATCGATGGTGCAATAATCATCCTAGTTTCCTCCCTTGATCAATTAACTGCAATACGTCGAGATAGTTCTGATAGCGAACACGACTCACTTCATTTCGCAAAACCGCTTCCTTAACAGCACACCCCGGCTCATTATCATGTATACAATTACGAAATTTACACTTACCTAAATAGGGTTTAAAATCCAGAATATCCCAGGCCAACTCATCTTTGGATAGTGTGGAAAAGTCTAGTGAAGAAAACCCGGGCGTATCCGCCACCCATCCCTTGGCAACCGGATGCAACTCCACATGACGTGTAGTATGCTTTCCGCGTCCTAAAGCCATGGATATTTCCTGTGTGTTCAATGTAAAATCAGGATTCATCCGATTAATCAGTGAGGATTTACCCGCACCACTCTGCCCTGTCAATACGGAGATTTTCCCTTCAAAGACAGATTCGATTTCACTGGTATCCCAACCTTTACCGGTTGTAAACACTTTATATCCAGCTTTACGATACTCTTCGATATCCTTGTATGCCGGATGGTCATCTGAAACAAGGTCACATTTGCTCACGACAATCACAGGCTCAATATGTGCATAACTTATCAGGAAAATAAGCCGATCCAAAAGAACCGTTGAAAAATCAGGGTTAATCATCGAAGTCAGGATCACCGCCTGATCCACATTGGCAATCAGTGGCCGTACAAGCTCGTTACGACGCTCTAGAACCTTCTGAATCACCCACCGGTCTTCCAGATACTCAATAGAAACTTCATCACCCGCAACCGGAGATTTCCCAAGGCGCAGTTTCCCCATGGCTGTTGCAATCATGGTTTGATTATCTTCGGTTAAAACCGTATATCGATTTGAAATCAGTTTGATTATTCGTGCTTTTATCATGCATCCTCCATTAGTAATAATACAACGTCACTGACGCATCTTCATGCTGAATGTAATAACTACCCTGAGTTGGTGTCATTTCCAATACAACACCATAGGTAATGGACTCCAGTTCCTCTTCACTCATACCTTCAGTTGAGCGCTGAACCAGATTCACAACGACACCCTGATCTTCAAGTGTGGCCCGTGCACTGTCGACATCAGAACCAATCAAATTCGGTAATACCAGTTCGATATTGCTTGCAATGGTCAGACGAATTTCATATTGACGTGTTGGATCGAGTTTATCATTAGGCATCAGAATATCCTGCCGCAAAATCGTTCCTACTTCTTCATCAGAGTTTGGCTCACGTTCAAGGCGTATGGTAATTCTTCGATTTTCCAAAAGTTTTCTTACTTCATCAATGTTTCTTCCTACATAGTCCTCAACCACAAAGTATTTCCCATTGGAAATGGACACTGAAATGCTTGTACCGATTTCAACCTCGGTACTCACAAGTGGTCGAACAGCAAAAATCAGTCCGAAATCAATATCGTCCGTTAACTCATAACGAACAGACGTTGATAGTGTTAACCCGACAGATTCCAGTTCTTCACGAGCTTGGGCAAAAGTCATTCCTGCAATATCCGGTATTGCTACCATTCTTGGTTGAGGTGGTGTCGACAAGGATAAAATCATCATAATCGTAAAAGCAATCGCTACAACACCCATACCAACTCCCATCAGGATACTGGCAAGGTTTGATTTTTTCTCAGGTTCTTCTGCTTTTTTTACATGATCAATCACGATGGTTTCACCAACCTGCTGATCGGACTCAAACACAACCAACGATTCCTGCTTACGTTTTTCCTCCAGACAGCTCGCTAAATCATCACACAGTAATTTAGTACTGGCGTATCGATGAACCTTATTCTTCACCGTGGACTTACTGATAATATTTTCTATGCTTGTTGGTAATGTCGGATTGAAGGCCCGAACCGATGGAATCTCCTCACGCATATGCTTAAGGGCAATTTGCATCGGTGCATCCCCAGTATGCGGCAGACCCCCTGTTAACAGTTCATAAAACACAATTCCAAGCGAATATATATCACTTTGCTCACTGGCGGATTCACCACGGGCACACTCAGGTGCCAGATAGTGTACAGAACCAAGTACGGAATCTGCCTGAGTGAGTTGAATGGCGTTTTGTGCTGTAGCAATACCAAAATCAGCGATTTTAACTGTGCCATCATCTTTTACCAGAATATTCTGCGGTTTAATGTCCCGATGAATGATTCCGTTTTTATGAGCTTCACTTACGCCACTGCACAACTGTTTCATCAGTGCAACAGCCTCTTCCTTATCCAAAGCACCCCGCTGAGCAATCAGCTGTTTCAGCGTCTTGCCACGCACATATTCCATTACAATGTAATGTTTGCCACCTTCTTCACCCACATCAAAAATCTCGACAATGTTGGGATGACTCAGCGCACTGGCGGCATTGGCCTCACGCTGAAAACGAAGCAGGTTAATTGGATCTTCCGAAAGCTCTCCACGCAATACTTTGATAGCAACTTCACGGTTTAACAGCGTATCCAAAGCAAGATACACATCTGCCATGCCACCTTCACCAAGACGAGAGACAATCATATACCGATTACGAATCATTTCAGACATTTGACTCACCTCCTTCTTCAAGAAGGATAAGTGTCACATTGTCATATCCACCCATATCGTTTGCCAACTGAACTAGCGAATCTACTTTTTTTACGATAGATTTATCACTCTTGAGTACTTCCTCAATCTTAGATTCTTCCACATAACCATGAAGTCCATCTGATGAAAGAAGGATTTGCTTATATGCCTCTACATCAAATAAATCCATGGATAATGAGTTGGTAATCCCAATGGCATTGGTTAACATATTCCGGAATGGATGGACCTTTGCCTGCTCATCCGTGATTTTCCCAAGACGAACCAGATCGTTCACATAACTGTGATCCGTGCTTAATTGAACCAAGTGATCATTCATTCCATAAATACGGCTATCCCCCACATTGACACACACCGTGCCCAAAGGACCTTTAACCACAAACACCAGTGTAGTTCCCATGCCGGCATAGGCATCTTCGTGAATAGAAGCCATCAATACTGTACGGTTTGCTTCTAAAACAGCTGATTTGACCCATGACTTAGCCTCTGCCAGATTGGCAAACTCACTAACCTGATCGATTTGTGCGTTCAACGAATCAATGGTCATAGTACTGGCAACTTCTCCGGCTTTACCCCCACCAATGCCATCACACACAGCAGAAAAGACCCAGTTACACTTTTCTTTTAGCAAAAAAGCATCCTGATTCTTCTGTCTCACTTTTCCCTGGTCTGTTGCACCGTAAAACTTCATCGCTTCTCCCCTTTGACTGCTTTTGCACGTAATTGACCACACGCAGCATCAATATCAGACCCATGTTCCTGACGCAAGGTACATTGAACACGGTTTTTCTTCAATAAATCATAGAATGCCAATGCATCCTTCATATTCACTTTCTTAAATCCATGCTCGTCCACTTCATTGTATGGAATTAAGTTGACATAGGCATTCTGTCCGGAAACAAGATTAGCCAACTGTTTTGCATGAGTCGCACTATCGTTGACTCCTTTAAGCAAAATATACTCATAGGTGATTCGTCGGTTGCTGAATAAACTATAGTACTCAAGTGCCTCCATTAACTGATCCAATGGATACGCCTGATTGATTGGCATGAGTTGACTTCGAAGTTCATCATTAGGTGCATGAAGTGAAATCGCAAGATTCACCTGCAAGGGTTCATGAGCAAACTGACGGATGCGATCCACAAGACCACAAGTTGATACTGTCATATGTCGAGCCCCAATCGCAAGACCACGATCGTGATTGACCGTCTTTAAGAAGGTCATAACTTCGTCATAGTTATCAAATGGCTCGCCCGTCCCCATTACCACAACGTGAGAAACCCGTTGTTGCATCGGATCTAGCTGTTGCTGAACATACATGACTTGGGCGACGATTTCACCACTACTCAGATTTCGTGTTTTTTTAAGTAGACCACTGGCACAGAAAGTGCACCCCATATTGCAACCAATCTGCGAAGAGACACAAAGACTCTTACCATATGGATAGTGCATCAGCACAGCTTCCACCAAAGCACCATCACTCAAAGCAAAAAGGTACTTGATCGTTTCATCCTTCGCGACCTGGCGTGCACGAACCGTAATTGGTGATAGCACAAAACTCTCTTTCAGTTGCTCACGGAGCGCTACAGAAAGATTACTCATATCATCAAATGATGTCACACGTTTTCGATACAGCCATTCAAAACATTGCTGGGAGTGAAACTTTTTGTGTCCGTGCTCAATCATCCATATTTCTAACTGTTCATAACTTAAATCATAAATTGTTCTCATCGTATCACCTTCGGTTATTTTAACATATTTTACGTCTTTTTACGTAGTTTCGCCATATAAAATCCATCTGCATCATCCTCAGTTGGAAGTAGTAGACGGGAATCGACACATTCAAAATCAGGAAACTGATGTAAAAACCATTCCACCTGTTTCTCATTTTCTTTTCGGTTGATGGTGCAGGTAACATAGGTAATCGATTTCCCTTTTCGAACAAGCGTTGCGGCACTGCTTAGTAGCTGCCGCTGAATTTTCTGAAGTTCATCCAAATCATTTGGAGAAATCGTACGTTTCTTATCCGGTTTTCTACGAAAGACTCCAATCCCACTGCATGGTGCATCCAGCAATATTGCATCAAAACTATCCGGTTCAACCAGCTGATTCAGTAACGTGGCATCTGCCACAAGAGTTTTGACAATGTTCACCTGTGTTTTTGCGGCCAGCTGATTGACAAGTTCAATCCGGTGGGCATGAAGGTCCACTGCCACAATTTCACCCTGATTGTTCATAAGATCAGCTATATGCATGGTTTTGGTACCAGG
Organism: Erysipelotrichaceae bacterium; assembly: GCA_003510215.1. Taxonomy (GTDB): domain Bacteria; phylum Bacillota_I; class Bacilli_A; order Erysipelotrichales; family Erysipelotrichaceae; genus UBA2227. The sequence goes on along the minus strand of DOKQ01000143.1, from coordinate 16,259 downwards.
AGCGCTACACATATCAAGAACGCAATCATTAGGTTGAGGGTCCATAAACACAGCTACCTGCTGTGAATGTAAATCCTGTATAATGATTTTACCTTCTTTAAATGCCTGGGAAGATAATACGTCCTTTTTTAATAAAAGACTATCAGGATAGAGATCAACCTCTTTCGCCCAGAGTTCACTCACCTGTGCCTGTGAAGTCGACGTTTTCTGCTCTCGCCCATACAGTTTGGGCGGTTGGTTGTTTATATGCAGGATCTTTGAAGCCAGATCATATCCATACTGCTTAATCAGCATATGGGTCAGCCAATCCGGATGTGAAGTCTCTACTGCCAAAGACATGTGTTTCTGTTGAAATACGACGGGACGTAATGGACGCGCAAAAAGTTTCCGCAAGATTGCATTCACAAAGTTGGCATATTGGCCCTTTTCTGCCTTCTTGGCCAGATCAACCGTTTCTTTGATGATTGCATAGTCCGGAATTTTCGATAAAAACACATGCTGATACATTGCCATATTCAATAGAATACCAATGGATGGCTTGGGTTGCTTGACCACCAGATCCTCCCATTGATACGCCAGATAGCGTTCATGCTGCAATGTTCCATAGACAATCTGCGTTACCAGATTACCCTCGCTTCCTTCAAGAACATGCTCCTTTAAAGCAATATTCACATACTTAGATGAAAGAATCACATCCTTGAGTATCTGATAGGCAACATCTCTTGCTTTGTTCATAGGCATCCTCCGTTCTACATGAGTCCCATAGGATTCACATTGATACTTAACAAGGCTTTCTTCGATTTATACTTAAGTGGAATGATATAATTCCACGTAAATTCAATCATACTTGACAAATCCTGTCCTTTTAAAATCACTCTGTAGCGAAACTTGGCTTTATTTTTACCAAGACTGGCTACACCAATCACGCGCATCTGTTTTTGTGTAAATATCTGTTTAATATCCATGGCCAGCTCATAGGCATCCGCATCATTTAAAGATGAGGTTACAAAAGAAATCAGATACTGATAGGGTGGATATTTACCTATATGACGATACTTCATTTCCTTATAAAAGAAAGTTTCGTAATCATTTCGCGCGGCCAGCTGCACTGCATAGTGATTGACATCAAAGACCTGAATCACTACTTCCCCTGCCAGATCCTTGCGACCTGAACGACCAGCCGCCTGAACCATCATATTGAACGCATGCTCCACACTGCGGTAATCCGGTTGCATAATAGCTGCATCCGCATTGATAATCCCGACCAGTGTGACATTACCTACATCCAGCCCTTTGGCAATCATCTGTGTTCCAAGCAGAATATCTGCCTGATGTGTAGTGAACTTTTCAAGAATTTCCTGATGGGACCCTTTGATTCGTGTGGTATCCGCATCCATCCGCAAAATACTTGCTTCCGGAAACAACTGGTTCAATTGCTCTTCAAGACGTTGTGTTGCCACCCCTCGACCATTAAACCGCTGATGACCACAATGCACACACGTCAGCTTTTGTGTGCTATATCCACAGATATGACACATAATTCTCTGATTCTCCTTGTGATAAGCCAACGAAACATCGCAATGAGGACACATAGCCACCTTTAGGCACAACTCACAGAAGAGTGTCGGATGATATCCACGTCGATTCAGCAACAGAATAATCTGCTCATTTCGCTTCAGGCGCACATCAATTGCATCGAGTAACACTTCACTCAGATATCCAGACTGCTTGTTCCTTAGAGCTTCTCTTGTGTCAACAACCTTTGTACTTATCGGAAAAGAAGCCATACGCTTTGGTAAGGAAAGTAACTTATATACCCCTTTTTTCCCACGAGCAAAGCTTTCAAGTGAAGGGGTAGCGCTGGCTAAAATTACCGGACACTGATGGTACTCACCCCGTTTAATCGCAACATCCCGTGCATGATAAAATGGAACACTCTCCTGCTTATAACTGGTATCGTGTTCTTCATCCAGTATGATACATCCCAAATGCTCAAATGGCAAAAATACGGCACTCCGGGTACCAATGGCTAAAGATACTTCCTTATCTACGACCCGTTTGTACTGCTGATAACGCTGCTGCGGGTTAAGATGACTGTGATAGATAACCACCTGATCACCAAATCGTTCGGTAAATCTCGAAATCATCTGAGGCGTCAATGAGATTTCAGGAACCAGAACCAGAACATCCTTTCCTTGTTTTAACGCATCCTGTGCGAGGTGCATGTAGATTTCAGTTTTACCACTCCCGGTTGCACCGTACAAAAGATACGTGTCATGACAATTCGGTACTATGCTTGACTTCACCTTCTGCTGATCCGGTGTCAAGGTTAAAAAAGCGGATTGAAACTGCTCCGGATTGGGTTTATATCTAATTTCTTCTGTCTTTACCTGAGCAAATCCCTTTTTAATACAGGTCAATCCAACTGTTTTAAACTCACTCAAAAACTCAGAGTAAAGCATGCGTTGCTTTAATTTTAAAATTAGAACTACGTCTTTTTGCTTTGAGGTAGTCTTTTGATCAAATATATCATGAACAAACTCAACCCATCGTTGAGTTGAAGGCTTTGTTGTTTTGGATGAGACTTTATTGACTGGCGGCAACATCGCGGAAATGGCTGATATTTTCTCACAAATGGTCTGATAGGACAACCATTGGCTTAGTTCAAACATCTCTTCATTTAGAATCGGTGCTTCATCAAGGATATCGAGAATGGGTTTACATACGTAATCCGGAAGTGTTGAACGAACCGATTCAATCATACCCGTTACTTTTTTGCGATTAAGTTCAACACGAACACGAACACCCCGCTGAATACGAGCGGTCGATGTGTAGGTTAAGGTTTGATTAGCTAACGGATGCTCCACAATAACTTCATAATAGTACATACATACCCTCCGACTCACCCTTTATTATACAACAATTTAAAACAAAAAAAGCGTTTCATTCCGAAATCGCTTCCATGTGGCGTTTAATAATCACCGATACAATATCTGCCGCTAATTGTGGATCTTCGTTACAGACCACATAGCGATACTGACCTGTTAATTCCATTTCCCGGCTTGCCTTACTTAGGCGCTGCTGGATAATTTCTGCAGGTTCACTGCGACGCCCGCGAATTCGGCGTTCAAGTTCTTCCATGCTTGGAGGCACAACGAAAATCGTCAGAGCGTCCGGGCATTTTTCCTTGATCTGAATGGCACCCTGAACTTCAATTTCAAGTACGACATTCTTTCCTAAATCACGTAAACGTTCGACTTCAGCAATTGGTGTACCGTAGTAATTTCCCACAAACTCAGCATACTCCAATAGTTCGTCCTTACTGATAGCTTCCTCAAACCGTTCCCGGCTCACAAAATAATAATCCACCCCATCCACTTCACCGGCACGCTGAGTGCGTGTCGTCATGGAAATTGAAAATGTGAGGTTTAATTCGGGACGGCGAATAAATAAGTCTCGAATGGTTCCTTTGCCAACGCCGCTAGGACCACTTAACACGACTAATAATCCACGTTTCATATTTTCACCCGTCCTTTTCAATATGATACATAAGTCAACTCTCAATGTCAATGTGATATAATGTTTTTGTGAAAGAAGGATGAAACTATGGCTTTAGATGGCATTTGCTTACATACAATCACTCAACAACTTCAAACCATACTTCCGTTGCGTATCAATAAAATATATCAGCTCTCCCCGACGGAAGTTGTGATTCAGGGATTCAACCAGCGTAAGTACACGCTTATTTTATCAACTCACTCAATTTACAATCGGATTCAGATAACCGATCGACCGATTGTCACACCGGAGGAACCTAGCGGGTTTGTCATGCTCTTACGTAAACACCTGGAAGGTGGACTCATCATGTCCATTCAACAACTCGGACTCGACCGGCTGATTCACTGTCAAATTGAAAATCGAAATGACCTTGGCGATAAAGTTACCTATACATTAGCCATTGAGCTGATGGGTAAGTATGCCAATATCATTCTCATCGATTCCACCAACATGGTTCTCGATGCACTCAAACGCATTCCACCATTTGAAAATAATCGTCGGACATTACTACCGAATGCACAATACCGACTCCCTGAACCGCATGATAAGAAAGACCCATTCAGTGTAAGTGATGTGGATCCTCACCAGGATCTTCAGGAGCAGTTTCATGGGTTTTCCCCGCTGCTAGCACGGGAAATTCAGCATCGCATGATCCAACATGAAACCTTTGATGAAATCATGAAGCAAATCAGCGAATCAACGCACTTATACATCACTAAAAATGCACAGCAGAATTTTCATGTTATTCCCTTGACTCATCTTTCTTCCGATGTCATTTCCCTTCCTCTGATGGAAGGATTTGATTATCTGTATGCTCAAAAAGAAGAGAAAGAGCGAATCAAACAGCAGACTGGTGATAGCTTTAAAGTAATCAAACGAGAACTGAAACGATTAAAAGCCAAGCTTCCGAAATTATATGCAGCTATGGATGAAGCCAAGGACTGTGAAAAATGGAAAGAGTATGGGGAATACTGTTATGCTTATCTGCATCTGATTCAAAAAGGTGCCAGTCAACTGACCGTCGAGCGATTCGACAGTGAAGGAACACTGACCATTCCACTTGACCCTAAGTTTGATGGTAAACAGAACGCCAAACGCTTTTTTCAGAAGTATCAGAAAGGAAACGTAGGTCAGGCACACATTGATGAGCAAATCGATAAAACAAACATCGAGATTCAATATCTTGAAGGATTAGCCTACGCTTTGGAGATTGCGGATGTGAATGATGCCAAGGAAATCCGTGAGGAGCTTGCCAAACGGGGGTACATGACCGCTTTAAAGACCAAGGTTCGTCGAAAGAAAAAAGAAGAAGCACCGAATTTTCTTATTCTTGACATCGAGGGTGCTACCTTATATGTAGGAAAAAACAATATCCAAAATGATTATGTGACATTTAAACTGGGTCGCAAGGAAGACTATTGGTTTCATGCCAAAGATACGCATGGTTCACATGTTGTCGTAGTGGCTAAAGAGCTGAATGAACATATCATTCGTACAGCAGCCCAGTTTGCGGCTTATTACTCAAAAGCCAGACATTCTTCAAGTGTTCCCGTCAATTACACGAAACTGAAGGAAGTTAAAAAAATTCCGAATGCTCCACTCGGACTGGTTCGTATTGGGGCATATCAGACCATTTACATTGATCCGGATACTGAATTGATTCAACAGATTCAAAAGGAGTATCGACGATGAAAACGATTCGATATGGTATTTTAGGTCCAGGTTACATTGCTCATCGATTTGTGGAGGCTGTTAAACTAAGTGAATATGGTATCGTTGAGGCTGTTGCTTCCACAAGTCAAAAGCGAGCCGACGAGTTTGCATCAAGGCACAATATCCAAAAAGCGTATGAATCATATTCAGCATTACTCAATGATCCACTTGTAGATATCGTTTACATCAGCAATCGACACGACGACCATTTTGACACCATCCTGCAGGTTTTAAACTCAAATAAACACGTATTGGTGGAGAAACCGATGGTACTGACCAAACAACAGGCTATTGAATGCTTCCAAATGGCAAAGAAAAAAAATCTATTTCTTATGGAGGCCCAAAAAATGCCGTTTTTGCCACTGATGAGTGAGATCTTCAAGCAAATTCGAAATAATGAAATTGGTGAACTTCGATTCATTGAAACCTCATTCTGTTATGCGGATCGTTTTGAAGAAGGTCACTGGATGATTTCCAAGCAACATGGTGGAGGTTTATATGGAACGGCTTCTTATGGGTTAACACTGATTGCACTTCTTGCCAACTCCCCAATCAGAAGCATTCATGCGGCTGCAGCACTTTATGACAATCAGGCAGACAGATATGGAGTTGCAACCATTCATTTTGAAAATGATTTGATTGCTACTACCCGATTTGCCACAGATCTGGTTAGTGAAAATAAAGCGTATATATATGGATCAAACGGTTATTATATCATCGAAGACTTCTGGAAAAACGATCACGCCACAAAGGTGGTCAATCACACAGCGGAAACTATGTCGGTGAAAACCGAGAATGATATGGTTTATGAAATCAATCATGTCAATGAGTGTCTACAGAAAAATCTGATTGAATCATGGATTATGGATTCAACCATCTCCATCCAACTCGCCTATTTGATTGAAACCATAAAGAAAAGGGTGTCGCCATAACACCCTTTTTTTGTGCACCGATCGATAACGATTAGAAGAAGCCTACAAGAGCTCCAAGTAAGCCTAGAACCAGAACCAATCCAATACACTTAACTGCTGACCAGTTTTTATTTTTAATTAACCAGTAAAGCAATAAGGTTAAACCAAGAGGAATCAGTTTTGGCATAATGCCATCAAGAACTTCCTGTAAAATAATTGGTGAATCACCATTTGGAATTTCAAGAACCGTTGATGTACCACCATATAAAGATGTAAGAGCACCAACAACTAAAACCCCAAGGATACTTGCAGCGCGAGTAAATTCTTTTGCATTGCGAGTTAAGGCTTCAATTGCGTTGGTTCCCATTTTATATGACCAATGCATTAACCAGTAACGAACTCCAAAGTGAACAACGTTAAACATAGCCAGGAAGACAAATGGACCTAGAATACTTCCGTTAAGTGCTAGGTTAGCACTAATACCAGCAGAAATAGGTACAAGAGTAAACCAGAAAATAGCATCCCCGATACCGCCAAGAGGTCCCATAGCCGCAACGCGTACGGCACGAATCATTGGAATATCCGCTTTTTCCTGCTCAAGTGATAGAACGATACCCATAACAAAGGTAACTAAGAATGGGTGTGTATTAAAGAACTCAAGGTTGTGACCCATAGATGTTGCAAGATCATCTTTATCTGTATGAATCTTCTTAAGACCTGGAATAATGGAGTACAACCAACCAGCTGCTTGCATACGTTGATAGTTAAATGATCCCTGAAGGAATAACGAACGCCAAGCCATTTGATTCAAGACTTTTTTATCCAACTGGTTCGCTGGAGTCAAATTTTTATAACTTGTCACATTAGATGCCATCTGAGTCGCCTCCCTTCGAAGCTAATCCAAGACCTTTGATTTTTACATTCATTTGGAAATCGTAGATTGCAATGGCAATCCCGATAAGAGCAATCGCCAATAAGGATGCTCCACCAAGGATACTGTCTGTAATATTTGCAAGTGCAAACCCAGCAAAGTAGAATCCCCAGTAGTCTTTTGATAACATAACTTTCATCAAAACAGCAAACCCGACGAAACGCATCATACCACCGGCAGCACCTAAGCCTGTCCATACCCATGTAGGTAGAACTTCAGTTAAGGTTGTACCGATTGCCTGACCGAAAATCAATCCAAGGAATACAACGACCGCAAACAATAAGCCAAGTGCGCCCATTGCGAAGTAGTTTAGATATTCAATACCCTTGGTATTTGCTTCTGCAGCCATGGCATCCGCTTTTGACATTAATGGAGACATAACTGTAAATGTTAAGATAACTGCATATTGTCCTAGAAGTGCAAATGGGATTGAAATACCCAAAGCAGCTTGAGGATCAGTAATCTTCATACTGATAGCAAAGACTGTAGCCATAATACCGCCGATAACGGCATTTGGAGGTTGTGCACCACCAACAGGCATACTCCCGATCATCATCAACTCATAAGAACCACCGATGATTAAACCTGTGTTCAAATCACCAAGAATCGCTCCTACGATTGGTCCAATAACGATTGGACGATAAAATGATTCGAGGAAGTTGAATTGGTCAATCGCCGCCACAAAGGTGACCAAGACCACTAATAAAATCTGTAGAAAATTAAACTCCATAAGATTTTTTCTCCCTTTCTTTCTTATTTAAACAGTTTACCGATGTCTTCCGTGCTTTCGCTTGGAACTTTACGAATTTCAAGCTCTACACCTAGTTGTTGCAAACGTCTGAACGCTTGAACATCAGTTTCATCGACTGCCACAACAGTGGCTACCTGACGTTTGCCTTCAGCCATATGCATGTTTCCGATATTTACCTTTTTGATGGGTACTCCCCCCTCGACCATCTTAACGACGTCCGCGGGATTGTCCACGATGATAAATATCTTTTGACTCTCGCTTGCCTTGTGAATTACGTTGATCGTCTTTTCAATCGTGAAATAACGCGTTTGAGCATAACTCGGTGCACTCATGTCCATAAGGCTTTGACGAAATGAGTCATTGGCGACCTGATCATTGGCAACCAAGATTAAATTGGCACCAACACTTGAACACCATTGGGTAGCTACCTGACCATGGATCAAGCGGCTATCAATTCGAGTAAGAAGAATATTTGGCATGTTCTTACCTCCTTTAAGCGCTTACAATCGGTGATGATTGCGCTTACCTGCCATAATTATAGTCTAATTGTATCACAATGACTTTACACTTTTTTCTAAAATGTTTGACCTTTTTAGTAATTATCAAAAATATTTTTGACAATTTCTTCGTATAATCAAGTATAATAAATTCAGGAGATGATTCTATGTACAATAAAACCACATCTGCCAAAGTAACCAAATACTTTCAAATTCAAAACGACATTACAGATGAGATGCAGTTACAACTACAAATGAAACGCAAAGACATTCGCCACAAGTCAGTAAACCGTTTTTTCCAATACAATAAACCCGTCTACATCCGATGTATTAAAGGTATTATGATGCTTGCCCTAAGCACATCCGGCCAGGCGGAAGACCATGAGTTCTTTGTGGTTCACCGTGTTGTCAAGATTAGCAAAGGTATTCACTTTAATCTTATCTCTATCACAAAAAATGCAACTTACGAAATTTTCATGGAACATAACACACGTAAAACCGTCGTTTCACTCGAAGAAGAATTAAGTGTCCCACGGATTATCCCAACCTTTGATATCAAGGAAATTTATTCCTATTACTATCAGGTAAAAGGCTCCCCCTATTTCTTCAGTGGGGAAAAGCATACTTACTGGGAGTTGACCTATGTTGATAATGGCGAGTTAAAAACAACGATTGACCATACAACTTATACACTTAAGGAGAAGGATCTGATTGTCTATGGACCCAATCAGTTTCATAATCAGTTTATTGAGGGGGATCATGTCTGCTCCTATGTGACAATTATGTTTGAAATGAATCCTCAGGATGCTCTGTTCATCACGCATCGTCCTTTTCATTTACGAAGACAACTCTTGCCTATTATGCAAAACATCATGAAAACAACGACTAATGAAAGTGAGCACAATCATCAGTTACTGCTGGTCTATTTAAAAGAGCTAATTCTGCATTTATTTAATTATGATCAGCTATCAAATGCTGCGGCCCCTTCGACCCCCGTTCAACAGCGGTTTGAAGATGAACTACTCAATGAAATCATCGTTTATATTCATGAGAATATCGCTTTACCACTGACTGTTGAAAGCATCTGTTTGAAATATGGTTTGAGTCGCTCAACATTGCAGTCTTTATTCAAAAAGAACCTGGATGTGGCACCAAAACATTATATTAATGAGGCAAAGCTTGCCAAAAGCAAACTTCTGATCAAGGAAAACAAATATACATTATCTGAAGTTTCTGATTTGCTCTCATTTAATTCCATTCACTACTTCTCAAGATCTTTTAAAGCAAGATTCGGCATTACACCAAGTGAATACGCCAAATCCATCTATAAGTAACAAAAGTGCCTTCCGGCACTTTTAACGTTTTATCGCATAAATATAGTCGTCAATAAACTCACCAATGACGTCCATCACCAAATCATCAAAGGTGCATTGAATCCTCCCATTCACCAGCTGATCATATTGCTTGGGCAACCATTGTTTGATTAATGGTAGCGGAATCGTTGAGTGATTGATGTTTTCTTTAAGCAATTCAATCGCTTTTTCAACGGTTGGAAACGGAAGATAGTATCGGATGCGATCTGAATAGGAAAAATTTTTCTTCACTTCCAGCTCATTGGCCGTTCCCTGATAATACTTATGCCAATACTTTGGCTCCTGCATCATCGCCTGATTAATCACTTCACGCAAAAAAGATGGCTTCGTAACTCCAATTTCCTTTTCAATCTGATCAAGAGCATAGAGTGCCTGACGATAGGCAAATGTCAGCGCCGGACCCACTTTTAAAATGGCAATATGATCATCGACCATCGCCCGTAAGTCTTCTTTTTTCTGATAATCGGTACTATGACCCTCAAAAACGAGGTTTGGATAAAGATGTTTGGCTTCGATTAATGATTTTGCAGCTTGTGGATCATAATAGAATACCTGATTGTCACCAAACTCGACCCCTGGTTGCACCACAATGGCAACCACGTTGTCCATATGTTTTTCACCAAGGATTTCACTGAAAATAGCCACTGTTTCTAAAAAATCTTCCGGTTTTGTCACAGCCAATGTGTCCACAACTTCCTGCTCACCACCCGGAATCGGCACTTCACTACCAATCATGTAGCAAGGGGCAATGGCATCGGAGTATTGCTTAAGACGCTGTTGATAGGCTTCTTCCGCCACATCCATAAGTATTTTAGCACGTTTAGCCATTACATATGGATTTAACGGCACAGCCACATCATCTGATGCCACTTTCATTGAGGTGTCAATATGAATTTTCGTAAAACCAGCCAAAACATACTGTTTTACCAGTTCACTTGCTTCTTTCATGGCTTTTTCCTCATGATACTTTGTAAAGGTTAAAGGTCCTAGATGATCACCACCCAAAATGATCTGATTAAAATCAACATTGAGATGTTCACAGAGTTCTTTTACCTTATCCGCAAAATCACTCGGTTTCATCCCTGTATAACCACCATACTGATCCACCTGATTTGCGGTGGCTTCAATCACGATAGGTGTCATCGTTTCCTTACCTTTACGCAAAACAGACTCAATCACGGTAAAATTAGCTGTACACGCACTGTAAACACCTTTGATTGATGCTTGCTCACGCTGTTTCAATATACGTTTTAGTGGATTCAAAGTTATTTTCCCTCCTCAATGACCTCAGAAATGCTGTAACGGGAAATAAGCAGATGGGCTCCCTTTTTGACTTCAACCGTGACCATATCATCTTGTAGATCCACGATTTTTCCATAGATACCACCCGCAAAGACAACTCTTTTCCCGATAGTAATGGATTCATGTAATTTGATAAGATATGCTTTGCGCTTTTTAACTAAGCTAAAGCTATAAAAGTAATACACAACAATGACAACAAGCAGTAAGCCGCCTAAAACAATACTGGAAGCAAGAATATTTTCTAACATGTCATCACCTAAATCCCATCTATATCATCATCAGCCTGATGCTTCTCAATAGCCACATATTCAAATCGCAAGATTTGATCCTTACCTGTCTTAACTGCTTTGTCGGCAAGATGACGAACATCCGTTTCAAACTGACGCATTAAATTCATTTCAATAAGCATCGGCATGTTGCACCCTGCCAAAACTTCTACCTTTGGATTTCCTGCGCTGACAATGCATGCGGATTTGAAGGGCGATCCACCCGCCAAATCTGTACACATAATCACACCTTCACACTCGTTTAGCGACTCAATCGCTTCTTCCATGGCTGCCTCAAGGCGATCTGTGGTATCCCCTTCGATAAAATCCAATGTGACACATTGTGTGGGTGTCCCAGCAATCAGTGTCAGTGAACTGACCATGCCTGATGCAAAATTTCCATGGCCACTAATAATTAGTCCGATCATACTTCTTCCTCCTTTAGATATAGTGTAACTCCCTGTACAACACGATTGACACTACCTGATGGGAATGGATTATCCGGTGTCTTCCCTTCAGATAATGACTTAAACAATCCGATGGTTTGCGCAACAACGATACTTGATAGCGCTGTATACGCAAGGTGTGAACTGGATAGATATGGATAGACCAGAATATCATTGGCCATGGATGCCACCAGTTCATCCTCCATCGTATCGACCAGTAAAATCTTTCCAATATCACTTTGAGCACTCATTTCCTTTAACAGATCCAGTTCATAGCGACGAACCTTGGGTAAAGGACTCAAATACATCACAGTAAGTGTGGATGGTGATAAGAATGATTTTGGACCATGCCGGAAACCCAGGAAGGTATCATACAGACTCGCTACCTTACCAGCCGTTAACTCCAATATCTTAAGTGCTGATTCCTGAGCTATCCCTTTTAGATGACCTGAGCCTAAGTAGACGATACGATCAAACTCAAAGTGATCGACGGCATTTTCAATCGTTCGATAACCGGAAGCAAGAAAGTGTTCTACTCCATCGCTAAGTGGATCGATGGATACGGATAATGCATCGGGTAAGAATAGAAGTGCGGCAGCTAAAAACATGTTTGAAAAGCTGCTGGTCATCGCAAAACTTTCATCATGGGTTTCTTCACTAAGCAATACCGAAGTTACATTGTTCATAGTTAACTGCATGCCCGCCAATGTACCTTTCGAGTTACAGGTAATAAACAAATGATCGATATGCCTACAATGGTTTTGCGCAACTTCAACTGCACCAATGGATTCAGGTGAGTTCCCTGAACGTCCAAAAGACACCAGTAGCGTAGGTGTATCCTTCTTTAAATGCGTTGATACATCGGTAAGCAAGTCCGTTGTGGCAATGGAAGCAACCTGAGCAGCAATACTTGTTCGAAGAAGAGGTACAAGTGCATTCCCCACAAACTCACTGCTTCCTGCTCCAGTAAAGACAATGAACGCCTGTGGATTATTTACATAGCGACTTGCCAGCTTTTTTGCCTGATAATCCTCTTGAATCTGAAGAAATGTTTTCTTCCATGTGGAAGGTTGCTGAGCAATTTCTCGTGCGGTTGCCCATGCGTTTTTTTCCTTTAAGTATTCAATTGAACGATTAAAAATCATGATATCCCTCTTTTCTAATTACACTTCTATTATAAACCATCTGCCAGTAACTCGTTTATATGTTTTAACTTATTATTTATCATTTTTAAATAAATTCTTTTTACTGACACACAAAAAGGAAAAATACATTATAATAAACACTAAAGGCGGTATTATCCATGAAAGTTCGAGATCAACGACATATAAATTTATACACTGACAAAAAAGGGCGAGTCTTGCTCTACAATGCCCGCAAAAAAGAAGGATATATTATCCCTGAAGCTGATGTGAGCAAATTGGCTGCTCTTCAGTATCGATACTATATGATTCTGGCCATTGCCATTCTTCTGTTTTTTCTATTTAACATCCCCTGGTACTTAACACTCGGTTTTACCCTCATCCTTACAGGGATGGTTGAGTATGTTTATCGGGTCATGATGTTGAACAGTTACACAAAAGTCACAAACTACACCCCTGCCAATGTAATTGACAAAAGCATTGCAACATACAAAAAGAGTTCTGCTGCACTTATAAATCGGTCTTTGGCCTATGGAGTCATAGGTATTCTTCTGATTTACTCGATTAAGGATCAGGCGATAAACCTGCCTGAAACTCAGGTTCTTCTTGTGGTTGCGGCCTTCGCCCTGATTAACTCACTCTATCACATCGTTCATCTGATCAAACGCAAAAAAGGATAATCCTCACGGAACATCCTTTTTTTAGGTTTCAAGCTTTATCCACTCAAGATACTGCGGACAAAGCCGAATGCAGGTTTTCTTAAAATCAGAACTGTGATTCATAAAAACCAGATGGACCACTTCATGAACACAGACTGCCTCAATAAATCGCGGGTCAGTATGGATGAGTCGGGTTGCAAAAACAAGTTTGCCAGAAGCATGAGCTCGACCCCAACTGCGTTTCATTGACTTGATCTGAATCGAAGTGATGGTAACATTGAGCCTGTCTGCATAGGTTAAACATTGTGACTCGATCATTTCCATAAACGTAGGGTATGCACGCGTTAACACCGTTTGTACAGAGTCATTTCCAATCATCACTTTCTGATTAAAAAGGATAAGCCAGCCTTCCTTTGCAGAAATATAGACCTTCTCAGTTTTTATAAGCTGTTTTGATATCCAGGACTTTTTCGTCTCGATAAAGTCCATGATCCATCGATCACTCATCTTTTGCGGTGCCCGTACCCAAAGTATCGAATCTTTGACTCTCAACTGAATACTCTTGCGATGGGCATGTGTGATGTGAACGGGTATTGATTGTTCATTAATGACGATAAATCGAGTCATTAACGTCCGCTTTCAAGTATAATTGTGGCAGAGTGACCGAGGTAGGTTTTTCCATCTTTGCATCGAACCTGAATCATATCACTATTATCATAGTCTTTCCATGATTCAATTTCACAGATGATGGTTTCACTGCCGACATTGATGTATGCTCGATCATATTTCCAGGTCGTATCTATAATCTGAAGGTTACATCCCGAAATAAATACTGTTATCAATAAAGCAAGGAGTAGTTTTTTTGTGTGTTTCATAAGGCACCTCCATATGAAAGTATACCATAGACATTTATGAAATAAACCATTTTTCATAGCATCTTGAACCAAAATTAGTTATAATGGATTCAGTGTAAAAAAGGAGTAATTGAATGGCAAAACGTTATAGTGATGAGGATTTAGCTACGCTTGCCTCACTTGGAATTCTAGTAGACAAACGTAATCGGTTAATTTTTATTGATCGTATTCTAAAAAACGGATATCAGTTACAACCGGTAGATTTGAAGTTTTTCCGTTATTTTTCATTACGTCATGTGGTAGCACTATCATTCTATGTGGTGGGATTTAGTATCTGGCAGATCAACTGGTTATTGGCTTTGGCTGCAGCTTTGCTTGTCTGGTTACTGGCAGAAATATATCTGCGACTCATCTTCTTAAAGAAAAAACCGCTGCAATCGCTTAAGGAAGAAGAAATCAAAGCTGTTTCATTGGTATCTTTACAGAAAAAACAACCGGACATTAAACTCAAACGAAAAATTATGGCATACAGCCTTCTTGGAACCGTAACCCTCATATTGGCTTTCTTTGCGGGATATGAGTTACCTTATCTTGTAACCATGATTGGCTTTACCGTTTATATTTGGGGTTATGTAACCATCATGGTGATGGCACGCTGGGCGAAACGCGCTGATGGTGAGATACAGTAGCTGACTTGCTTTATATACAGAAGTATCCTATAATCAGTTTGAAAGAACCGTCGTAATGAAGGGCTTTGCACACAACTTGTGAGTAAAGCTCTTTATTTTTGTACAGAAAGGATGATTTTATTGGTTCAGATTACACAATTTCTATCAGGAAATGCTTGGTATGTCTATCTTTTTATTTTTCTTGGCAAACTCATTGAAGTCGCACTAGCAACCCTACGCTCTCAATTTATTCATAAAGGACAGCGAATGGCAGGTGCACTCACCGCCATTTTTGAGTACATCTTCTGGTTGAGTATCACTGCCTCTGCCCTCTCTGGATTTCAAAGTTACCCCTATAAACTCCTAGTGCTTATCCTTGCTTTTGCTTCCGGTCAGGTCTTAGGATCATGTATCGAAGAGCGACTAGCCCTTGGTTACAGTACGGTGACCAGTTTCTATTCATCACACAAAAAAGCCATGCTCGCCGCAGACATATTACGGGAACATGGTTTTGCTCTTACACTGTTACCTTCCTTAGGGATGGATGAAAAGGTTCGATATACAATGATCACTTCACTGAAGCGCAATGATGTCAACCATGTAAAGAAATTGCTATATGATGCTATTCCAGATGTCGTCCTTACTGTATCTGCCACTCAATCCATTCATGGATATGAAAAATTCCTGTTCAAGAAATAGTCAATTTAAAGAACATCGATCCATAACTCATTGTGTCGCAAGATTCCTGGGAGAAATGGCGGATTATATCTGGCCAATGACACCTGAGTATCCAGATGCAACTCTTTGCTTTTGGCCCACGCACGAAGTTTGCTTTCTGCTATTGGAAGCAACCGCTGATAATGACTTCCCGCAAATCGAATACTTACAATCCGTCTATTTTCAATGTATTGGATATGCACATGTTCGTCCACGGGTAATGGGACATCACCCAACACCTCTTCCGGCATGACAAAGGCAATGGAAAGTTCATTTTGATAACTCTGAACTACAGGAGCTGTCATTGATATTTTCTGATTCCTCTGATTTTTTCCCTGAATAAAAGCAAACAGCTTGGAAAATCCATCCCCACCCCGATAGGTTGTATCCTGAGTTACAACAAGAATCGCCTTCTCAATCAGACGCATTTCAAACTCTTTTTCTCTAATTAATACCCGATAGTTTATTTTT
>DOKQ01000146.1 GCA_003510215.1 Erysipelotrichaceae bacterium | reverse complement strand
AGCTGGAAGGATGGAATTACCTATGAAGGCTATTATGTCTTGGCTTCTTCCACATCCCTTCCGATGTGTTCGATTGTTGAAATTACCAATCACAAATTTTCTGGAAACGGACTGACTCCAGGAGTACCTTTTAAAGGTATTGTACTAGACCGCGGAGTTAGCGGCCGTGTATTGGACTTATTTATTGGAACAGAAACAGATGTGAACTATGTTCGTCTGCTTCAGCGTCAGTACCCCAAAGCAACAATCATCGGTTTTGCACAACGTACTAGGAATTCGAGTGGACAACGAATATGTAAAGTGAACTAAAAGGTCGTTAATGCGACCTTTTGTTCATTTCTAAGCAAATAAAAACTATGGTATAATAGCACTATAAAGATTGAGGTGAACATCGAAATGAACTTTTCGATACTGTATGAAAATTAGTGAAGTGATTGTTGTTGAGGGAATCAATGATCAAAAGAGAATTTCGCAGGCTGTGGATGCCGAAACCCTAAGCACATCAGGTACCCATGTTTCAAAGGAATTATTAATATTCTTAAAAGAAGTTCATAAACAACGGGGTATTATTGTGTTTACAGATCCTGATTCGCCTGGAGCGATGATTCGAAGAAAAATCACAGAAGAAATACCGGATTGTAAGCATGCCAGCTTGAGTCATAAACAGGCAAGAAACAGTAAAAAGGTGGGCATTGAACATGCCAGCCTGGAAGATATCAGAGAAGCATTGAAAGAAGTGGTTACGTTTTCAAAAGAGAACGTATCAAGTTTACTTTGGAGTGACTTTGTTGATTTAAATCTGACCGGTTATGCCAATAGCCAACAGTTGCGTGATGTCGTATGTGCTCACTTTAAACTTCCTTATTGCAATGGGAAGACGTGTTTTAAGTATTTGAATATGCTTCATCTGACGAAGGATGATGTAATGGAGGCGCTTTATGAAACCCATCGCTAGTTATCATCGTACTAAAGAAATATTAGCGAAGTATCAGCGTTTTGCGAAATCGTCTTTTGGTCAAAACTTTATCATTGATCCATCGGTAGTGGATAAGATTGCTGAGTTATCCAAAGCAGAAAAAAACTCTTCGGCTTTGGAAATTGGACCTGGGATTGGTGCGTTAAGTGAGTTTCTGGCAAAACGAGCTTCGCAAGTCACATGTGTAGAAATTGATCCGGATATGGTGGAAATTCTTAAGGATACCTGTGCAGATTACAAAAATATGCAGGTGATTCAAGCAGATTTCCTCACGTTTGATTTACAATCATGGGTGAAGGAACAGCGTCTGACTCACGAGCGGGTCATTGTCTGTGCTAACCTTCCATATTACATTACAACCCCTATTCTATTCAGATTGTTTGAAAGCAAAGAACCGGTGGATGTTATTACAGTGATGATGCAAAAAGAAGTTGCTATGCGCTTTGTGGCAAATACAAGAACAAAGGATTACAATGCTTTAAGTGTTATTGTTCAATATCTTTATGAAACAAAGATTGTACTTCATGTGGGTAAACATGTATTTCTACCGAAGCCAAACGTTGATTCAGCGGTGGTTCAGTTTATTCCAAAGAAGATTGACCACACTTTGGATCAGGAAAAGTTCTTTGAGTTGGTTAAAGCATGTTTCAAGCAACGAAGGAAAACCATTTCAAATAATCTGAATGAATATATCGAGGATAAACCACGTGTTGCAAGTGTATTGGAGCAAAGTGGAATTCGTGCAAATCAACGAGCAGAAGAGTTGGATATAGAAAACTTTCTTCAACTTTATGAGGTGATGTATGAGAACAAAGGCATACGCTAAAATTAATTTGTTTCTGGATGTTGTTGGCAAAAGAGAGGATGGTTATCATTTACTTGACATGGTTATGGTGCCCATTGATACATTTGACACGCTGTCGATTGAGCCAGCAGAGAATGTCGTCATGGAATGTGATCGATATTATATTCCTACCGACGGTCGCAACACAGTGATTAAGGCATACGAACTCATGAGAGATCGCTACTCTATCAAGGATTCGCATGCGATTCGACTAGTTAAAAATATTCCGGCTCAGGCAGGGATGGCTGGTGGTAGTGCAGATGCTGCTGCGATGATCCGTTTACTCAATGATGAGTATCGGCTGGGATTAACTGTTGAACAGATGATGGAGATTGCCATTTCGGTTGGAGCAGATGTTCCTTTTTGCGTGTTAAATCAAAGCGCCCGCGTATCAGGGATTGGGGAAGTGATCGAACCTTTTGAACGAAAGTTAAATGCGTATATGATTTTGATTAAACCCAAGTTTGGAATAAGTACGCCGGCTCTGTTTAAATCATTTGCGTTTGATAATAAAACACAAACAGCTTCGATTGATTCGATGATTGAAGCTTTAACAACAGATAATTATCCGTTGTTTATTAGTTCAATCTATAACCGTTTGCAACAGGAGGCCGTTAAACAGTTTCCTGAGCTGCAAAAGATGATTGATTTACTTTTATCCCTTGGCTTTGATGCGGCTGCTATGACAGGTTCAGGATCGGTTATCTATGGGGTAACTCAAGATGAGAATGTAGTGAACCAAGCTGTTAAAGCGCTGGTTTACAAATTTCCTTATGTAAAAAAGACGCGAATGTTATAAACGCACTTTTACAATGTTTATAGATACGATACAATGTTAAGGGAGGGATTTTATGAAATCTGCGATAGTATTGGCTGCGGGCAAAGGCACCCGCATGAAGTCGAGTAAAAACAAAGTAATGCATGAGGTCTTAGGGAAGCCTATGATTGGTCATGTAGTGGATCGTCTATCATCCATTGATGTGGATGAGGTTGTCATGGTTGTGGGTCATCAGGCATCTGCGATCCAGGATTATTTGAAAGATCGTGTTATTTATGCCATGCAAGAACCTCAGCAAGGGACAGGTCATGCAGTGATGCAGGCAACAGCTCTAGAAGGTAAATCTGGCGATACGCTGATTCTGTATGGGGATTGTCCACTGATCTCTGTTGAAACCATGAAAACCATGTTTGAACACAATCAGGGAAAAGCATTGACTGTGTTAACAGCCGTGTTGGAAGATCCTGCGCAATATGGAAGAATTGTTCGTGATGAACAAGGAAATATTCTTAAGATTGTTGAGTATAAAGATGCGAATGATGAAGAGCGAAAAATCAAAGAAATTAATACAGGTATCTATTGTGTCAGTAATGAACTGTTATTTAAACATCTGGCAGACTTGACGAATGATAATGTTCAAAAAGAGTATTATTTAACAGATCTTGTTGAAATTTTTGCTAAACACCGTTATGATGTTCAAGGTCTTGTGGTTGAAGATATCAACGAAGTGATGGGTGTCAATGACCGATTTGATCTATTGAAGGCTTCAAACTGGCTTCAAAACAAGATTAATACCCGATTGATGCAGGAAGGTGTAACATTTATTGATCCAACAGCGACTTATGTGGATGAGGATGTTGTTATTGGTGAAGATACAATTCTATATCCGAATGTATACATTACTTCTGGAAGTGTTCTTGGCAAAAGAAATGAAATACTTCCAAACACGATGATTCATAACAGCCAAATCGGTGATGATAATGTGATCGATAGCTCAAGAATCATGGATTCTAGAATTGATAACGATGTAACCGTCGGTCCATTTGCACATTTAAGAAATGGCACTGTCATTGAGTCAAAGAACCGCATTGGAAACTTTGTGGAATTCAAGAACAGTCGATTAGGCTTTGATAGCCGCTGTGCCCATTTGACATATGTCGGAGATGCGGATGTTGGAAGCAAGGTTAATTTTGGGTGTGGTGTTGTCACAGTCAATTATGATGGTAAGAATAAGTTTAAAACCATTATTAAAGATGGAGCTTTCATTGGAAGCAATGTTAACCTTATAGCTCCGATTACTGTGGGTGAAAATGCTGTTGTTGCTGCGGGAACGACCGCAAACAAAGATGTTCTGGATGGTGAGATGGCTATTGGCCGATCACGTCAGGAAAATAAAACAGGGTATGGACTAAAATACAAGAAAAAATAGAGGTGAAAGAAATGGTAAAGGATACAATCGTATTTGCTTTGTCGTCAAGTATTGATTTGACAGATGAAATCTGTGGGTATTTAGGTTTAGCCCGCGGGAAAGTATCAGTTAAGCATTTTGCGGATGGTGAAATTATTGTTGAGCCAGAAGAATCAGTTCGTGGGAAACACGTGTTTATAGTTCAATCCACATGTTATCCTGTCTCAGAAACGTATATGGAAGTTCTGATTGCACTTGATTCTTTAAAACGCGCATCTGCAGGAGAGGTTACGGTTGTCATGCCTTACTTTGGTTATGCAAGGCAAGATCGAAAATCTCGGGCCAGACAGCCGATTACAGCAAAATTAATGGCTGATTTATTGCAGGTGGCAGGTGCAGATCGTATTGTAACACTTGACTTACATGCTCCTCAGATTCAAGGATTCTTTAATTTACCAATTGATGATTTGACTGCAGTGTCCATGATTGGTCAGTATTTCAGAGCCAAACAGTTTGGGGAAGAAGTGGTTATTGTCTCACCAGATCATGGTGGAGCAACTCGTGCACGCCGATTGGCAGATACTATGCCGGGAACAACCATTGCAATTATCGATAAACGTCGTACAAAACCGAATGTTGCGGAAGCTATTAATCTGATTGGGGATGTACAAGGGAAGATTTGTATTATCGTGGATGATATCATTGATACCGGTGGATCGATTCTTGGTGGTGTGAAGATGCTCTATGATAAAGGAGCCAAAGAAGTGTATTGTGCGTGTTCACATGGAATTCTTTCGGGTTCTGCGCTTGAAAGAATCAAGGACTCTCCGATTAAAGAGTTGGTAATTACCAACAGTATTCCATTAACGGAAGAAAAACGCAAGGAACCAAAAATCAAACAGATTTCTATTGGTTATATGTTGGCAAAAACGATTGAAGCCATTCACAATCATACACCAGTGAGCGAACTCTATAACATATTTAATGACTAAGCAAAAAGCACTCCATTGGAGCGCTTTTTAAATCGAGACATATTGGTTTAAGAAGAAACTGTAGATATAGCATTCGATGGCTAGATTTGGATAGAGTGTTGACAATACGTCTTTGTAACGATCAATCTGAGACATATGTCGTTCTATCAGGATATCAGGTGTTACATTTCGGTCGGATTTGAAGTCTACGAGAATCAGACTTTGTTCCTTTATAATCACCCAGTCCATAAATCCACTTTCAATGGTTGAGTTTTTTCGAATGTGATATGCCAACTCATGCTCGGAAGGATACTGATACATGGATTGTGTCAATGGGTGGAGTGAGAAATCAATGAGCTGCTGCTTTTGTTGATCATTGAGTAAAACTTCCGTTTGTTCAATATCTTGGCTACTCCACGGAACCATCCCCAATCTCTCGATGGCTAAGTGTAGATTGCTGCCTAGTTCATTGGCGGCTAATTCGCCCTGTAAATTGAGCGCGCCAGGTTGCTTTCTGGAATATCGCTTAACTTCAGAATCTTTTGTCACAAACTGTCGTGTATTCACAGGAAGAGGAAGGGAATCTTCTTTTTTCTTGCCAATCCACGGCTTAATGTATTGAACGATGGGCACATGTCGAATGGTGAAGCTGGCGTGTGGATATTGATGCATAGCACTCACAAGCCATCCATAGGTTCCAATTCCTTTGAAAAAGGATGTGTATGAAAGAGGAGCGCTACTTAAGTCTTTCTTACTAAAACCCACAAGATACATTCGATTTTGTGCTCTCGTTAAAGCGACATACAACACACGCAACTGTTCTTCCAGCTCTTCCTTCGTCATCTTATATTCAATGGTTTCACGTAAGATATTTGATCGTTTGTATCTTCGTGAAGAGTAGATGGTATGTAGTCCCATGCCAAGGTGTTCATCGACCACCACAGCTTTACGTTTATCGAGGATTTGCTGAGAGTTGTTTGTCCAGAAGAAAACCACGGGAAACTGAAGGCCTTTTGACTGATGAATGGTCATCACTTTAACAACATTCTCACTTGAAGAGACCGGGATGGCTTCTGAACTTTTTTCATCCTTAATGGCTTCGACCATGGAAATAAAGCCGAGTAAACCACTCTGCTGCGTTTGATCGTATCGATTTGCTTTCTCAAGAAGAAAATCTACGTTGGTTTTATCCTGATGATCACAGTAGACATCGTAAAGCTGATTGTGCAGAATTAGTTCACTTATGGATTGATGTAAAGTTAATGTCTTAAAAGTTTGTGACCACGCAACCAAAGTTTGATAAATTTGAGGGTACGTAGATTCAAGGATATTCAACCAGGATACTCGGCGCTCCTTTTGCTTATTGCGAAGTATCGCGATTTCATCTACAGTTAATCCAAATAAGGGTGACTGTAAGGTGCCAATCAATGCGATGTCATGATTTGGATTTGCGATAAATCGAAGGACATTTAATATGTGTTGTATAGCATCAGACTGGTAGAAGCCTGACTTCGTATCAATAAAATAGGGGATGCTTACTTCGTCAAAGGCATCCTTACAGGATGTTTTTAGGGCGTGTGAACGAACAAGAATCACCATATCCTTAAACTGATATTGACCACTCTCCACAAGCTCCAAGATTGTTTTTGCAATATGTCTAGCTTTGACGATCGATTCATTTGCGGAATCTTCTAATTGAATATCATCTTCGCTTGACTCATCGTCCATGTCACCTCGAATTAAGTCTAGACTCACAGGAATGCCATTTTCATTCTGTTCGGGTCTACCGGTAGATACTTTGTCAAACTCAGTGTAGGAATCCTCTGTTTCAGATAGGTTCATCCAGAGATTGAATAAATGATTGTTAAAGGAAACGATGGGCTGTTTGGAGCGATAGTTATTCGATAAATGGATTTGCATGATCTCATCTTGCTTGGACATTTCCCTCATTAATTGTGGCTTTGCCCCTCGAAACTTGTAAATCGACTGTTTGACATCACCGACACGGAAGATGTTGTTACCACTACTGACCTTTTCAATAATTGCATTTTGAATCAGATTGGTGTCCTGAAACTCATCAACCATAATTTCTTTGAATATTCTTTGATAAAGAAGATCGATTCGATGTTCTTCGTTATATAGGATTTGATAGGCAAATTTTTCCATATCATCAAAATCAATACATGCCTGGTTTCTTTTTTCCTGAGCAAATGCATCTGAAAAATTCTTTGCAAGTTGGATTAACGTTTCGATGAGTGGCAACTGATTGTGTAAATCAGAAAGAAGTTGTGCTTGAGAATAGCTAGTTTCCACACAGGACGAAACTAAATCTGATAGACTTTTTCTAAGTGATGTGTAAATCTCGTCATCACTGATCGCTTTCATTTTTTTATCGACAGTTTGAATAATAGCATGATAGAATCCATCATAGTTTTTTCTGCTGATAGCCTGATGAGCTTGAGATATCCATTGTTTTTTAAGTTGGATTACGGCTAAAACTTCAGAATCGTCAATAAAGTACTTTACATGTTTTTCCAATTGAGTTAATAGATCCATGAGTTGATCTGCTTTTAGTGTGAGGGATTGCCATAGATGATATTGAAAAATATCAGGCATCTGATCAAATGTTTGATAGGATTGATACATTTGTACTACTTGTTTATACCACGCATCTGAATCTGGTTGCGCAGCTGCAGCTTTGTATACCTGGAATATAGCTTGTTTAAGATGCTCGAAGGATTCAGGTCGGGGATCGAAGTACTGTGAAAGCTGATAAAAAGTTTCGGTTGGTTGTTTAAGCTGTGAATCGATTATCTGATCGAGCACTTGTTGAATCATAATGGATTTGGATGCTTCATCCAAAAGGTTGCTTACCTGTTTTGGATCCAACGATAAGACATACCCATAGTTTTGAACAATTGAAAGACAGAAACTATGAATTGTAGAGATATGTGCTGTTTCGAGTAGACTGATTTGCTGCTCAAGAAAGGCTGATGGTTCTTGATTTAGACGCTGATTCATCACAGATTGAAGTCGGTGTTTCATTTCTGCAGCTGCGGCTTCAGTGAAAGTAAGTGCTAGAACCTCAGAAACTTGAACTCGGTCAGTGAGTATTCGTTTCATTAATCGTTCGACGAGTATGGTTGTTTTCCCTGCGCCGGCAGAAGCACTGACTAAGATATTATGATCAATTGTTTCTATGGCTTTTTGCTGGTTAGTTGTCCATTTCATCGACAGCATCCTTCCTTTCTTTTCCTTGAAGTGTTACTCTTGGATCTTTTAGTGAATCTAGAGGTTTATATGCTTTCCCTCGGTAGCGACAAATATCTTTGAAGTCGCAGTAGGTGCAGGTCGCATCTACGGGTCTACGCTCAATATTTCCCTCGGAAAGACTCCTTAAAAGATAGGTGTAAAGCCTAGTTAATTGATCCTTTATTAAATCGATCTGATAGACACCTCCACGAACAGCGAGTTTGCTTGTCAGTCCTGTAATAAACTGATCACTGTTGTATAAGGTGGATACTGAATCGAAGGTCCATCCCTTAAGCTTGTTCTGCTTGATCCATAGTTTTTCTAGATCGGCTTCATCGATATCAAGAACTTTATCCCTAAAAACTTTATGAGCAATTTCAGGGACATCTTCATTTTTCAATGAGAGATAGTAAGCTCCGCTCAACTTCTTTTCAATCAATGAGGAGGCAATGAGGGCATAGGTACAAAGTTGAAGTTGGATACCACCTTCGACTTTCTTATCACTCAATTGTTTAACGGAACTCTTATAATCGATGATACGGATATACGTGGTAGTTTCATCGATGCGGTCAATGATGCCACTGATGGAAATCGAGGGTAAATC
>DOKQ01000031.1 GCA_003510215.1 Erysipelotrichaceae bacterium | reverse complement strand
AAAACAAGGATATCACCATTTCACTACCCGAAGGATATTCACTGGTTTCCATGGAAGAACGATATGACCCCTATGAGTATCGACGCGTCTTATGGAAAGGATTCAACCACGAACTTGACGGTGAAGGACCATTGATATTCAACGAACAGGAAAAACTGGATGTGGACTTCGAAATGCTCAGGGACAACGTTGATTTATCCTTAAAACTAGCCGTCGTAAGTCCAGATAATCACTTCGTCAGCTATTGTGGCATGTGGTTTGACACCGCAACAGATTATGCTTTAATTGAACCGGTAGCCACCGACCCTGACTATCGAGGAAAAGGACTTGCACAAGCTGCAGTTCTTGAAGGGATTCGCTGAGTCAAGAACATGGGTGCTAAACGTGTATTTGTCGGTTCCAATCAGCAGTTCTATTACAGCATTGGCATGTTCCCATATAAAAAATCAACGATGTGGAAAAAACAAAAACTGTGAAGTCACAAGCATTGACTCACAGTTTTTTACTCCAATCCAAATAAGTTTTTAATATCGCTATCGCTTATCGTACGCACGCTTTTCTTTCGTGCATTCGTAAGCATGAGATCAACTTTAGACTCGATCGACTGTTTAATTAACTCATTTACATCCACACCCCGAAGTGTAAAGAACATCATGGGATCTTCATCTAATCGATGTCCAACACCATAAAGAACAGCTGCCACATGCTTGCACATACTCGCTACATCAGGACACGAACAATCAAACCAAATCTCTCTTTGACTAGGAAAAAGACCATACTGAAAGTCATAGAAGATATCTTCAAACTCTTTAGGAAACTCCCCTGAAAGAAGTTGATCCAAAGAGTCGATACGCTGATTACATACCTGACTCAACGATTTCCATTTTTTCTGATTCAAAGGGTTGATCTGAACACGCACTTCATATGGTTTTGCCCGACTACCCATAACTAACGCATCGATGACACCTTCTTTAATCAAAAGATCTATCACTGTATGATTTTTAACATAACTTTTCCCACGGCTCAAACGATTTGAAAAATCCGCATAACTCTCAAGGTTGTCATTCCATGCTTTTCCCCACCATTTCTTTGCAATCACTCTTCCCTCTATAATCACAGGACTTAAGTTTGGATTCTTTTTCTGAAGCTTAGCAATCATCTTATCTGCCTTAACCTTGATATCAGCCCCACTTGTACTTTTATACCCATAGAAAGACATCAGTACCCACCTCCCAAAGAGAACATATCCAAAAGCTGTTCATTACTTAACTCTGTTATCCACTGTGTCTCACTATTGCCCAAAATATCCTGAGAAAGTTGCAATTTGGATGAAATCATCTCGTCAATCTTCTCCTCTACGGTACCCTTTGTAACAAACTTATAAACCACCACATTTTTCAATTGACCAATTCTATAAGCACGATCTGTCGCCTGATTTTCCACCGCAGGATTCCACCAGCGATCAAAATGAATCACATGATTGGCAGAAGTCAGATTTAACCCAACTCCCCCAGCCTTCAATGAAAGTACCATATAAGGAACATACGCTTCTCCATTAAACTCTTCAACAAGTTCTTTGCGCTGCTTTACTGGCGTACCACCATGCAACACAAGACCACGTCGACCAAAAACCTCACTGAGAACCTCCGAAATCGGCTCGACCATTTCCTTAAACTGAGTGAAAATCAGTACCCGTTCTCGTTTTTCATAAATGACCTCACAGATTTCCTTGAGTCGCAAAAACTTCCCACTCACATCTACTTCATACCCATCTTTCTGTAAATACTGATCCGGATGATTGCAAATCTGCTTAAATTTCATGATGCTCGAAAGAATGAGTCCTTTACGCTCAATTCCCTCAGCTTCCTGCAACTTCTCTTCAATCTGTTTTAAAACCTTCTGATAAAGAACCACTTGTGCCTTCGTTAATCCCGTGTACTCCTGCACCTCAAGCTTTTGAGGTAAATCTGAAATGATACTTTTATCTGTTTTTAACCGACGAAGCATAAATGGCTGAATCACTTGTCGCAAACGAGCATAACCCATAGGATCATCTGACAATTGCTTGGTAAAGGCTGTAAACTCTTTGGGTGACCCAAGCAATCCCTGATTGATAAAATCATACAAAGACCAAAGATCACTCAGATGGTTTTCAATTGGCGTTCCTGTCATCGCAATCTTCATTTTTGCTTTAACAGACTTAATGACCTTCGTTTGCTTACTCCCTGGATTCTTAATCGCCTGTGCCTCATCAATAATCAGAAAATCCCAAATGGTATCCAGAATTTCAGGAATTTTTGAAACCATCGTATACGTTGTGATGTATAAAAACGAATCCTGATTCATTGATAGTGATTGTTTACTCTTCAACTCACTTTTATGCAGTATCTGATAAGACATCTTTGGCGCAAACTTCAATACCTCATGTTCCCAATTTCCAATCAGAGAAGCAGGAATAACCAACAGAGCAGACTTACTTCCTAAAAGTCGAAAATGCTCCAATAAAGCAATGACCTGAACGGTCTTACCTAATCCCATATCATCCGCTAGACAGGCACCCAAACCATATGATGCCAGTTGATACAACCAGAGAAACCCTTCTTTCTGATATTGGCGTAAAGTAGCTTGCAACGTTTCCGGAGGTAAAACCTTTGCCACTTCGCTATTTCCTAACTGCTGCTTAAAGGAGCGCAGCCAGTCACCATGGGTAATGGACACATCCACATCATTCTGAGTCAACTGCTCAAATCGCTTTGGATTCATTTCCATACGTAAAATTTCTTGAAGCGACAATCCAGCAGAACCCTGTTTTTCCAGCTTAACCATTGCCTGATGTAACAGGGCTAGTTTTTTATGATCAATTTCAATCCATGCTCCTTTATAAAGCGTGAGACCTTCGGCTAAAGATAGTAGCTTCGCAACATCGTCCTCATTTAGCTGCACATCACCGATCATGACACTAGGTTTAAAGTTAAGTAAAGCTTCTAACCCTAATGTTGAAGGTGGTTTCTCCCCGACCTTAAGTGAAATACTCCCCGATGTTCCAATTCGCTTCCACCAGTTCGGCACACGACACAAAATACCCGAAGCTTCATATAAAGGAATCTCCTTTAGCAACGTATGCGCTTCTTTAGCTCTCAGCCGAATCGGAGAAAAGAGTTCCCCGCTTTCAAAGAGTTCACTAATAAAAGCACTTTGATTCGCCACTTTAATCACAGAGGAAATCAGTGCTAAAAGACTCTTCTGATCTCCCTCAAACTCTTTTAACGCTTGTTTCAACGGCGTATGAATCGCCCGTTTACTCTTCGATGATTTTGTGGAATATGCAGCCATAAAAGCAAAAGGAAAATCCTCTTCCTTCGTTTCAACCAAATGAAAATATACTCGACCCACAAGATGAATCTGTTCATTCTTCTCTAAAAAGTATCGTGACATAGGTCCTTCAAATAGACTTACTTCCTGAACAAACACATGATGTAGTTCTTGAATCAGACAATTGATCCAATCTTTTGTTACAAACTCATTCCCCAACACAAATGGAATTTTCTGCTGAAACTGATACCAATCCTCATCATTTAGTATTATTTCAATGTGCTCTCGATCCAACTCAATGGAAGGACTTTGAGTACACTTAGAAATAAAGTAGGTTGCAACTTCATGCAAATAATCGATTGAAGGTGAAAACCATGTCTGTTTCTTTTGAAAACCAAGTTGGTATAATGCTTGATATTTCTCATTTAAAAACCGCTCTTCCCACTGACTCATAACCTCTTGAAGTGATCGGTTGCTTCTTTCAATGATAAAAGAAGTTTCCGTAAAATAGGCTTCAATCATACCCGATGAACTTTTTACAGATGACATGTTCATTCCACCTTTCTTCCTTAATGATTATACCTAAAGAAAGGTTAAAATGATAGATTCTTATCGTTGAGCTACTAAAAAAGCTGTGATGATGGATACTCTCACTACACAGCTTGATTATTTCTGATACATATCTTTGCGATGACCTACTCGAATCGCCACTACAAGCAACTCATGATGTGATAGGGTACAGATCACTCGATAGTTACCAATTCGATACTTATGTTGTCCCTTTTTCGCATATTTAAGAGGGACTAATACTT
>DOKQ01000028.1 GCA_003510215.1 Erysipelotrichaceae bacterium | reverse complement strand
TTCAACGACTATTTTCAGATTTTTTTCATTTTTTACCATGTTTTTTTTTGAACCGACTGCTTCATGCGTGCGATATCATTTAAATTAAGCATTAAATGGCGAGTAGCTGGCATCAAAAATAGGTTAGCCACATCCTTACTCCCCCAGTACTCAAGCAACCAGATGGAATCTGGATGATCGATAACACCACCTTCAGTATAGATTCTTCGAACATCTTCCAAATCAATAAGACGCTTCAGATCCTCATACTCAAGATTTTCTATGATGCCTTTTGTTGACATGCCTACCGCATCTCGATACGCAAGCAGTTCAACTGATCCTACTTCATGGCTAAACTGAAGGATTTCATCATCGTTCATAGCATTCGCGGTATCACGTATTGTCACATTCATTCTTTTTAACCATTCATCATTTAACACCTGATTTCCTTTTTTAACAAGCAGGTTCATCGTTAAATCCTCACATCGCGCCATATGCCAAATACACCATGCAATTGTTTCGTCATTCGCATGTGGCATGATGCTATATTCTTCTTTACTCATATCGATAAAAAGATTGTCCACTTCATTGATTCCTGCACCATATACAGATCCACAATGAAGATGTGAATGAATGTACTTTATACGTTGTTTTGTTTCTTCAAACCTCTGCTTCTGATACATCATCTGCTTCAATTGCTTATGCTCATCGCTGCAACTCTGCTTGAAATATTTCATATCATTTCCTTATCCTTAACGACACATATATCGTACGCCAATTGCATACTACTTTCAAGAAAAAACACTGATTTCTCAGTGTTCAATAGACTAATATCCTTCTTTGTTTTCTTCCTTGGCCAATAGCTTGACACCTGCTGTATTGACTTAAAAGATGGGGCTGTTGCATATTGGGGTCTTGTTGATTTTACATTAATTTGATTTTATCCATACAAAGGTCAAATAAAGAACAAACCCAAGAAGCACACTTAGTAACGTCCCAATAAGATATTTCGAGCGAAAATTAGTATCCTTCTCTTTGTCATCAAATTGACCATATCTAACCATCGTTTTAGCAGCAATCAAAAAACCAATTCCATTAATTGATCCAGATACTCCCATTGCCAAAATCAACATCCTCTCCAGTATCCCAATAACCGTTCCCTCGTCAAGTTCAAACTTTTTTACAGATTTATCTTTGTTGACCATGTAAAGAACTTTGTCAATCAAAATACTTGATGGCATTATTAGATATGAAATAATAACAGCAAACAACAAAAAATTATTGACGTGCACTTCCGAAACCGTTAAGTAATCAAACATAGCAATATAAATAATCAGAATAGAAATATGAAGAACCTGATCAAGTAGAAAGGTTAAAAGCTTAACTTGTTGAAGATTATCCATTTTCTTACTAACATACACGTTAAGGTTATCAATTGTAAAATGTGATATCAAAACAATTATTCCTAAAACAACAACATTTTTTGACTTAGTCATAAACCAGTAAATCAAAACAATGATTATCGTATATATTAAAACATGCTTAACTATACTTTCTTTCTTTTTGCTAACCATATCATTTGTTTGAAAGTAAAAATCTCCCAAAGCATGGCCTAGCAACATTGCCAATATCAAGTTCATTTAATCACCTCGTTCATTAAATCAACCAACGATGCCGTATACGCTCTCTCATCAGACACACCTCTCGAATAATACTTTTGAACATTTTGTCGAGTCGTTCCAATAACATTTGCAACATCATCTTGAATTCCTCGCAATACAAAGCTAGTGCCACAAATATTTTTTCTATTATTGATATGATACTTATCTAGTGTAAATGGTTCTGCTTTTTTTACCTGTGAGATAGACAAAGTATTCATTCTATCTGTATTATTCCCCGTCCTACGTATAAATGAATTTTTAATTATGTCATTTAAAAATTCAATTTCTTTATCACTAGTTTGATCTAAATAATTAATTTCACCATTTACTGACATTGGATTCAGTAGTTCATTGACAAGGGATATGCGCAATGAATTCACTCCAAATATTTGTCTTAATTTGTAATACATGTCCAACATAGTATTTACAGAATTCGAAAAAATATGATTTGAGTTTTTGATATTAAAATACACTGCTTCTTTACGAGTAACACTAATGATATCAATAGCCATTTTTGCATTATGATAGGCTTCTCCGTCAAGCAGATTCGTTCCAAAATCTTTATCCATGTAATCTAGTGTACCAACACCTATTCCTGCTCGTATCTTTATAGGATAGAGTAACATTTGCATCATTCTTATGTATAAAAAAGCAGTTCCTGGACTATCGAATAGTCCTTGAAATGAATCACCAGATGAGATTTCTACTTTTTTGACAAGTCTATCTTTATAGATTTTGTTAAGAAAATCTATAATTAGTATCATTTTTTTTTGAATGTCATATCGCTCTTCTGATTTTCTAGATTGAATAATATCTGCAATAAGTGCTGTTTGTTGATTCATGATATCACCACCTTTTATTTTAATTATAGTCTATGAATATAAAAAAAGCAACCATATTCAGTTGCTTTCAACAATAGCAACCATATTCAGTTGCATTCAACAATAGCAACCATATTCAGTTGCTTTCAACAATAGCAACCATATTCAGTTGCTTTTAACAATAGCAACCATATTCTGTTGCTTTTTAATTCTAATAACTTTCTTCTACCTTATCTCCTCGAACAAGTTTAACCCCTGCTGAAGTACCGATACGATCTGCACCAGCTTCAAGCATAGCCACAAGATCATCATACGTGCGAACACCACCAGCAGCCTTGACAAGTGCTTGACCATTAACGATCTTTTTAAGCAATGCCACATCTTCCAGGGTTGCTCCACCTGTAGAAAAACCGGTGGATGTCTTGACGAAATCAGCTTTTGCGTTTACAACTGCATGCGCTGCCGCAACTTTTTGCTCATCGTTTAATAGACATGCTTCGATAATGACTTTAACCACAAGGTCGCCAGCAGCTTCTTTAACAGCCGCAATATCCGCTGTGACAGCATCCAGTTGACCGGATACAAGTTCACCGATATTTAACACCATATCGATTTCAGTTGCGCCATCCGCAATTGCCAGTTTGGTTTCAAACGCTTTCGAAGCCGTGCTTGTGGCTCCAAGTGGAAAACCAACGACTGTGCAGACTTTGACATCTGTTCCTTCAAGAGCTTTTGCACAGGTAGAGACCCAGTAAGGATTGACGCAGACGGATGCAAAATCGAATTGCTTGGCTTCCGCACAAAGTTTTAGAATTTCTTCTTTGGTAGATTGGGGTTTAAGTAATGTATGATCGATTGTTTTATTCATATAAGTTCTCCTT
This sequence comes from Erysipelotrichaceae bacterium, assembly GCA_003510215.1. Taxonomy (GTDB): domain Bacteria; phylum Bacillota_I; class Bacilli_A; order Erysipelotrichales; family Erysipelotrichaceae; genus UBA2227. Next base: position 2,856 of record DOKQ01000028.1, on the reverse strand, counting down.
TTGCTCCTCTTGCAGAGATTGTAAGACTTCCTTGGCAGCTTCATGATCGCCCATCCAGTCCTCACGACCAAACTCACGATACATATAGGGTTCATCCCCTTTTCCAAGAATCAGAACCGTATCACCCGTGCAGGCAATGGAACACGCCTGATGAATGGCATCATAGCGGTCCTCAATAATGACTGCATTGGTACTCTTGATTCCGCTACGGATTTCATTGCAGATGTCTCGAACCTTTTCTGTGCGAGGATCTTCCTCTGTTAGTATAATCATATCACAATATTTGTCTGCTAACTCACCAAATATAGGTCGTTTCTTAGTATCTCTTTGACCCGCACTGCCAAAGACGGCAATGATGCGCTTCGAAGGATTGGTAATGGATGTGGCATATTTAAATATCTGAGTTAATCCATCCGGTGTATGTGCATAATCCACAATCACATTGAAACCCTGATTCATGTCAATAATTTCCATACGGCCATCTACCTGAGGAATAGACTTAGCCATTTCAACTATGGTTTCAAGGGGTAACCCTTTTTGATGCACAGCTGCTATCACACCCAGCAGATTGGAAACATTGAACATGGCAACCACGTTGGTGACAATCCGCACTGTTTCATTGGTGTGTTTTACATGCAAATTGAACACGGTTTTCTTGGGGAACAATTGAATGTCGGACGCCTGATAGTCACAATCCGAGTCCGTACCCACACGAATGACTTGGCCATCAATTTCATCACTCAAACGATGACCATATTTATCATCCACATTGACAATTGAAAGGGCTGATGGCTTTAGCATCGTGAATAACTTCTTCTTTGCCTGATAGTAATTTTCCATATTTCCATGAAAATCCAAATGGTCGTGAGTTAAGTTGGTAAAGATAGCGACATCAAAATCCACGGAAGCGACACGTTGTTGCTCAAGTCCATGGCTTGAAACTTCCAAAGCGACAGCTTTCATACCGGCTTTCACCATTTTGGCAAAGGTAGCGTGTAAATCAATCACATCCGGTGTCGTTAACAGCGGAAGATCTTTAATACTTCCATATTCAATCGCAATGGTTCCAATGTATCCTGTTGGCATCATCGCTTCATTGAAATACTTCAAAAGGGTTGCGGTGGTCGATTTTCCATTGGTACCCGTCACACCATACACTAGCATCTGACTCGAAGGAGTTCCATAGAAACGATGAGCAACCCCATTCAAGGTTTTCAAAACATCATCCACTTTAATGTAGGTTACCGTGGGTGACATACTGGCAAGCGGATCACTATGTACAACCGCTACTGCACCGTTTTTAATTGCCATGTCCACAAACTGATGACCATCGTGATACATTCCCTTTAAACAAAAGAACAATCCGCGTTTCACTTTTCTTCGTGAATCAACCATTAAATTTTCGATATACAGCGCGGGTGCATCTGTAAACATCTGATTTAAATTCATTTCTCTTCCTCCTGTACCAACTCACCAAAACAACGATGATTTGCCCTATATGTTATCCGAACCTTATACCATTGGCTTAACGGCCGCTTATCCATCAACACACTCACTGCGATATATTCACTACTAAAACCAGTTACTTTCCCCGATTGATAAGAATCAAATAATACCCAAACTTCTTGATTGACAAACTGCATTTCATACATTGACTTCAATGTTTTCGAGAGTTCGCTCAGCTGTGCAACCCTCTGCTTTTTGATGGATGGATCAACATGATGATCCATGGAAGCAGCAACAGTATCCTTACGCAGCGAATATGGAAATACATGCAAAAACGAAAACTGCAATCTTCTCATGGTTCGAACAGTCTCTTCAAACTCTTCATCACTTTCTCCCGCAAATCCTACGATGACATCTGTACTTATCGAAATTTTTGGGAAACGTCGGCGAATTTCTTGGACTCTTTGTGTATACTGCTCAACCGTATACGGTCGATTCATTCGTTGTAACACTGTATTACAGCCACTCTGAATGGGAATATGCAAATGTCTTGCGATGATATCTGAAGAAGCCATTAAGTCCAGCAAATCATCCGTAATCTCCGTAATTTCAATTGAAGATAACCGTAATCGTTTCAGACCACTGACTTGCTCAATCAGTCGTTTCATCAAATCAACCAGATCCATACCCTCACCCTTGCCATATCGTCCGATATGAATACCCGAAAGAACAATTTCATGATGATTGCTGGCCACTAGATCTTGAGCCATAGTCACAAGGGAATCCAAGGAAGCACTACGTTCATTCCCTCGGGCAAAAGGAATGATGCAATAGGAGCAAAATTGATCGCAACCATCCTGGATTTTCAGAAAGGCTCTTGTCTTATCTGTTGAACTGAGTGGAAGAAATTCAAAGTCCAAATCGCGGCTTTCTTCAATCTGCTCTTTAAACTGATTTGACGAATCAATAATATCGACAAGCTTTGACTTGTTCTTCGCTCCAATCAATACATCAATTGCAGGCATGCTTTCAAGTGAATCCGCATCTGTCTGAACATAACATCCGACCACACAAATCATTGCATCCGGATTCATTCTTTGTGCCTGATGAATTTTCTGACGACTCTTTGACGCTGCCGTATTGGTCACTGAACACGTATTGATAATGTAAATATCCGCCACTTCTTTAAAATCAACTTCCTGATAACCCTTTTGCTTTAACGAAGCAATATAGCTTTCTGATTCAAAGGTGTTGACCTTACAGCCAAGAGTGGCAATCGCAAAGGTCTTCATTCGCAACACACTCCCTGATTGATCATTGTATCCATCTGTTTAAGCAGTGATTTATGGCACTTTTTACTAAGAGCACCCACTGAAATCAAATATCCCGCAAAATATTTCATCTGACGAT
>DOKQ01000052.1 GCA_003510215.1 Erysipelotrichaceae bacterium | reverse complement strand
GGATTAGTGGTTATTGGTAGTGAACGCCACGAATCCCGTCGTATTGACAATCAGCTGCGTGGTCGTTCAGGTCGTCAAGGTGACCCTGGATACTCTCGCTTCTATGTATCTGTCCAAGATGAACTTATGGTTCGTTTTGGAAGTGAACGGATGGAAGGACTATTTAAGACCCTTGGGGATGTCCCGATTGAGTCAAAAATGATTTCCAAATCCATTTCCAGCGCTCAAAAACGTGTGGAAGGTGTAAACTTTGATATTCGGAAAACACTGCTGGAATATGATGATGTCCTACGTCAACAACGTGAAATTATCTATGAACAACGTAATTTCATACTGGAAAATGAAAATGTACATAATATTGTTAAGGACATGTTTGACCGTATCGTTATCAATATGATTCGCAGTTATACAGATCCTAATAGTAAAGAATTTAAGATTGATGCCAATGGTTTACTTGAAGCATTTAAGAAACTGGGCTTCAAAGAAACAAAGTTAAACGCACAAAGTTTTGTGGAAAAGTCATTAGTTGAAGTTGAAGGTATGTGTTGTGATGCGATTTGGCAAAGTTATGATCAAAAGATTGAGCCTATCCGTGAACATATTTATCCAATTGAGAAGACCATGGTTTTACGTGTCATAGACCGTGCATGGGTTGAACATATTGATACGATGAGTAAGTTGCGTGATGGTATTCATTTGCGTTCCTACGCCCAAAGCAACCCACTTCAGGCATATGTGGCAGAAGGGTTTGAACTCTTTGAGGATATGATGGCTCGAATTTCTCAGGAAACAGTCTTCTATTGCTTGAATGTTCAGATTCAATATCAGGAGAAAAAATAGTATGGAATTGTATGAAATCAGACAAGGAGTAACAACTGTGTTCGAGAAATTGAAGCAGTTGGGTGACTCACTTTGACTTACCTGTAAAACAGGCAATCATTGACCGTATTCAACATGAAATGAGTCTTGATGGGTTTTGGGATGATCGTAGAACCTCTCAGGCTAAAATCAATGAAATGAATGGTGCGAAGGATATTGTCGAATCTTATCAGAGCCTTCTTACTCAGTTTTCATCACTACATGAGACGGTGGAGCTTCTTAAAGAGGAGTTTGATCAGGAAATGGCTTTGATGGTTGAAGAGGAGTACCTTGAAGGACTGACAACATTTAATGAGTTTGAAGTTCGTATTCTTTTAAGTCATGATTATGACAAAAATAATGCCATTGTGGAGCTGCATCCAGGAGCAGGTGGCACTGAGAGTCAGGATTGGGCATCGATGTTATATCGAATGTACACCCGTTGGGCTGAGAAAAAAGGCTATAAAGTCACTGTGCTGGATTATTTGGACGGTGATGAAGCAGGTTTAAAATCTGTTTCATTTCTTGTAGAAGGTCCGATGGCCTTTGGCTACTTAAAAACAGAAAAAGGTGTGCACCGGTTGGTTCGGATTTCACCTTTTGACTCTTCGGGACGTAGACACACATCCTTTGCTTCAGTAGATGTTATGCCTCAGTTCAATGATGAAATTAAGATAAACATCGATCCAGGGGATATTGAACTTGTAACGATGAGAGCCTCAGGAGCAGGTGGACAGCATGTAAATAAAACAGACTCTGCTGTTCGGATCACTCACAAACCGACAGGAATTGCGGTAACATGCCAATCTGAACGTTCACAGCTTCAAAACCGCGAGCATGCGATGAACATGCTCAAGTCCAAACTGTATCAGCTGGAAATTGAAGCAAAAGAAGCGAAACTTTTAGAGATAAAAGGCGAGCAGAAATCGATTGAATGGGGAAGTCAGATTCGTTCATACGTTTTTGCGCCCTACACACTGGTAAAAGATCATCGTACGAATCAGGAAGAAGGCAATGTGGCTAAAGTTATGGATGGAGACATTGATGAGTTCATCTACGCAACACTGAAAGCTTCGGTTAAATAGTCTAAATAAAGTAAAAGCATGGAGACTCCCATAAATGGTTGTGTCCATGCTTTTTTTTCTATAGTAATTCGAATCCGGCGGTGAAATGTCGTAAAGAAATGATAGAACCTTGATGCGTGAGTTTCATGCCTTTATACTCGTTGCGATGCTGATAGATGTAACCAAGTGCATTTGCTATACAGTCCATATGGTCATTGGTATAGACTCTTCTTGAGATAGCAATACGCATCGTCTCAAGTTCTGGCCAGATATCTTCTTGAGTCACTGGATCTTTACTTCCGAAGGCGCAAGCCCCCAACTCAACAGCACGGATGCCAGCCTCTTCATAGAGTGCTACCACCAATCGTTGTGCAGGAAACTCACATTGTGGAATATGTGGAAAGAAACGCTTTGCATCCACATACACACCATGACCTCCCGTCGGCTCAATGATTGGAATGTTAAACTCCTTTAAGCGGTCACCCAAATACCTGACCTGGCGAATGCGATAATCAAGATAATCAAAATCACAGGCTTCTTTTAAGCCGATGGCCAGTGCTTCCATATCTCTACCAGCCAATCCACCATAGGTAATGAATCCTTCATGAACGATGGCTAGCTGATTAGCCATCTCAAAGATGCGTTCATCACGTGTTACAAATAGACCACCTATATTAACTAATCCATCCTTTTTTGCACTCATGACAGCACTTTGAGCATAACTAAGCTGCTCCTTCACGATATCTTCAATACTTACATCCTGATACCCTTCTTCCTGAGTTTTGATAAAGTAGGCATTTTCTGCAATACGGGCGATATCCATGACAAAAGGAATTTCATGTTTTTTAGCAAATGCCGCAACCTCCTTAATGTTTTGCATGGAAACAGGCTGTCCACCATTATTATTGCATGTTACCGTCAGGATCATCACACTTATATTTTCGCGGCCTCTTTCCTGAATTAATTGCTCGCATTTTGAAAGATCCATATTTCCTTTAAATGGGCTTGCAGGGCTGCTTGCATCTTTACCATGATCAAATACCAAATCTTCCACAAGAGCACCCAGCACTTCCGCATTTCCTCTAAATGTATCAAAGTGCATGTTTCCGATGGCAATTTTCCCAGGCTCTGTGTAAATCTTAGCCAAGAGGTAGTCAGCAGCTCTTCCCTGATGCACCGGTTGAACGTAAGGCATGCCAAAGAGGGATTGAACTGTCTGTTCAAGTTTAAAGAAGCTATCGCAGCTTGCATAGGATTCATCTCCCATCATCAGAGCAGACCACTGATTTTTACTCATTGCGGAGGTGCCACTGTCCGTTAA
>DOKQ01000021.1 GCA_003510215.1 Erysipelotrichaceae bacterium | reverse complement strand
ATCTGGATTGTTCTGGCCAGTGCCATCAGTGGTATCATCTTTTATCCAAAAAGGGGGAAAGCTAAATGACCTACCTATATTTATTGCTCGAGTTTCTAAAGATCGGTACATTTTCCATTGGTGGTGGATTGGCTACATTACCCTTTCTGTATGCATTGGCATCGCGGTATGACTGGTTTGATCAAGCAACCCTCATTGACATGATAGCCATCTCAGAGTCCACACCTGGCGCCATTGGTATCAATATGGCAACCTATGCCGGCTTTACAGCGGGTGGCATCGGTGGCGGCATTCTGGCATCCATTGCGATGATTACTCCGGGAATTCTTATGATGATGATCATTTCGAAAGTTTTAACTGAGTTTAAGGAAAACCCACTAATCATTAAGGTGTTCTATGGCATTCGTCCGGCTGTGGCTGCGCTGATTGCCTATGCGGCCTATGAGATGCTTAAGGTCACGATGTTTGAAAATCATACCTTCAGCATTGAAACCATTCATATCGGCAGTGTGGTGCTCTTCTTCGCCTTTCTATTGGCCCTATTTAAAACCAAGATTCATCCGGTCATTTTCATTGTGATTGCGGCTATGCTAGGCATCTTTCTTCCACTATAATCGAATAAACGTGAACCGATAATATTTCGGTTCTTTTTTTTAGTGTCAAGTAAGCTATAGTGCATATTCTATGCCATTTCATTAGTGAATATAAAATGTACTAATGCAATGGAGTTTAAAATTGGCAGTAATCAATATGATAATGAACTTAATATGTTGAAATGGTGAGTTTTCATTCAAAATTGGTCATACAATAAAACATAAACGCAATAAACGTTTATAAATGGTAAATGCGCTTGATAAATAACTTTAAATAGAGTAAAATCTAAAATATAAACGTTAATATCGTTTAAAGGAGGAATTAACATGAGACTCTTGAAAATTAAAGTAAATGGATTAAAACTTTTCTTAGATAGTTTAGAAATAGATTTCACAACATCTCAACGAGTGATTAAAGATAAAAATGAGATGCTATATAAGATATCACCACAAATTCATCTAAATAAGGCAATTTCATTTATTGGAATTAATGCATCTGGCAAAACCAGTACTTTAAAAGTCATATCATTTATTATTCAGATGCTTAACAATGAGCCTATTAACAATATCAAGTACAAAGACATACTCTATGGGATTTCAGTTGATGAGAAGATTACTTTTGAGACGTATTTTTCTACTCAAGCAGGCACAATAAATAAACTAGAAACGATAATAGTAAAAGATAGGTTATATGATGGTGAGGATGAAAAATTTGTCATTTTTGATGAAAAAATGTGGAGTAAAGGAGTTGCGAGTGTTAAAACTAAAAAAAGTTTGTTTGTATTCGAAGATTTAGCTCCTGTTCAAGTGAGAGATAATGATGAAATGTTTCTTGCGGATGATGTTAGTATCATAATAGCATTGAATAAAAAAAATAGTAGCAAGATTTACTGTGAGGATTTAGTTACATGGACTAATCTTAACCTTGTCAGAATCTTAGGGAAATTTCCCAAAGAACTCATTACTTTTCTTGATCCTAGTATTGAATACTTGGAAGGTGAGGTTTCTGATGGTGGCAAAAAAATTGAAATAAGACTGAAATTTAAAAATAAGAAGGAAATGATTCTTTACTCTCCTTTTGAATTAGAAGAGTATCTTTCATCAGGAACAATTAAAGGTGTTAATGTTTTCATGCATGCCATGATGGTATTGTCTAAAGGCGGATATCTCATTATTGATGAACTAGAGAATCACTTTAATAAGGAGATTGCTATAACATTAGTAAGATTCTTTATGACCGATAGTGTAAATAAGAAAGGTTCCACGATACTATTTTCAACTCATTATCCAGAATTGCTCGATGTATTTGAAAGAAATGATAATATTTACATTATTAAGAATGAGGGTGGAATAAGTGTAGAAAATCTATCCGATATGTTAAATCGAAACGATATAAAGAAAAGTGAGATATATCAGAGTGGCTATTTACAAGGAACAGTAATTGCATATGAGGCATATATGGATTTGAAAAATTCAATTATTAATTTTAAGGGTGATAAATGAATTTGGAAGGTTACATTGCCTGTATTTGTGAAGGCTCAGCTGAGCAAGCAATTATGGAGCTTCTTTTAGAAAAAAACAGACTGATTTTTTCTGATGATCGGTTATTAGGCGGCGAGATCATTCGATGCAGAAATGCAAAAATGTTTGAAATGATTTACTTAAGAAAAGGATTCAATGAAAAAATTACCATTTTAAGAGTATTAGATTCGAGAAGAGAGCAATTTACTTTAAGTAAAGCTTATGTTGAAAAAATTGAAGTTATTAATGTTATTACAGCTCCAGAAATTGAAATATTAATCATTATGAGCGAAGGAAAGTATGATGAGTTTAAGAGTTCAGGAATTAAGCCGAGTGAGTTTTGTAAAGTGAGATTGAAGTATCGTAACGTTAAATCATATGAGTTTGTGAGGAGTTATTTTTCTGATGAAGAAAGGTTAATCAAAGCCATATTAGAATACAAGAGGGTTTCAAAAAGTAGAAAAGGCGAGTTGTCTCTTGCGGACTTGATTCGTTTGTAAAGTAGAATTTTGAAATGGACTATCGAAACTAATTTTTCATGAGATTTTAGTAGTTTTATAAAAAAAGCTCGTGTACTCTTTGAAGTTAACGAGCTTTAGTATATTGGAAGGCATCAAACATTCTTGTAGATAGTGTTGATGACTTATAATTTGGCTCCAAAGGGAAGTAGTGCCAACGAAGCGAGCTTTAAGTGCTGAGAAGCGAAGGGGATCCCGATAATCGTTATGGCCAATAGGATTGCCATGGTGATGTGCATCAGAAATAATTCCCAGCCAAACAAAAGCAACCATAGAATATTCATAATCAGTCCACCGACCCCAAACTGACCTACCTGAACATGTCGGCCAAAGGGTGTAAGGATCAGACCCGCGATTTTAAAGCATTGAAGCCCAAAAGGGATGCCTATGATCGTGATACACAATAGGATGCCAACGATTAGCCATCCAAGTGAAGCAATCAGACCACCAAAGATGATCCACAGTATATTTCCGATAAGTGACATAACGACCTCCCCATGCTTGTTTCGTTGCATGTCTTAGCCTATTTTAGCATGATTGTCTTTATCTGTTCAATCACTTGATTTTTGACTTGTATCAAAAATTATTTATGGAGGATGAAAGATTCGTTTGTTTTGAGCTTAAACTGGATGTACAAAAGTAAAGTTCGATACAATAAGTGTATACGAAAGGGTGATACATATGCCAAAGGCTAGAATTATATATGCAAGTATGACAGGAAATACGGAAGCGATTGCAGAGATGGTATCCGATCATTTACTGATACTCGGTGTCGATGTGGAAACCAGTAAAATGGAATCTGCTTCACCGATGGATTTTTTGGATGCGGATATCTGTGTTGTAGCGACGTATACGTATGGATACGGTGATTTACCGGATGAGGCACAAAACTTCTACAACCAACTATCTGACGTTGATTTGAGTGGTAAAGTGTTTGGTGTGATCGGTTCCGGAGATACTTCCTATGGGGATGTGTTCTGTAAAGCTGTTGATGATTTTATCGCACAGTTTCAGTTAACCAATGCCAAACAGGGGACAGACGGGGTTAAAATTGAGTTTGGACCGGATGGAAATAGTTTGGTTGCCATCATGGAATTTGCGCAGCAGTTGCAAAGCAGTCTATAAGCCTAACCCACATGTTCATCCGTTGAATATGTGGGTTTTCTTCCTTTGACAGGCAATGTCAGTTATTCTTAGATTTTAGCAACTTATGAATGAAAAAAATGACAATTTTTTAAAATGTGCTATAATAGGTTAGATTTGAGGTGAGAATCATGAAACAGCGATTAACAACATTGAAAAACAAACCCCTATCTGCAGTTGCACTGCTTGGATGGGCATTTACCCTGTCATTTTTATTGGAATCACTGAATCGCCATTCCATGTTTTCAGCCTTGGCATTTATGGCTACCAAACCATTGGTGTTCATATACAATCTATCAATTATACTTCTATCATTATCGATTGCACTTCTATTTAAAAAGAAGATGTTTTATATGGGACTGATTACCTTTGTCTGGGGAGTGTTGGGAACGGTGAACTTCGTAATTCGTTTCTTCAGGAAAACACCATTGACCGCAGATGATTTCCGGATGATCACCCATTTACATACCGTATTATCTTTTTATCTCAAACCCTATCAATTTTTCTTACTGATTGCACTATCCATCGGAGCCCTGATGGTTGTGCTTTACAGCTGGTTGAAATCAGCGAAACATAGCCGCCAGCTCAAACAGGGATTGATTGTCAGTATGGCCAGTGCCTTAACACTACTTGGCTTACCAACAGTATCATTGAGTATTCAGGCATTTAAGGAAACTGATGGTAATCTGGGGAAGACGTACAATGAATTTGGTTTTGCTTACAGCTTTATGGGCAGAGTGATTAATAAAGGGATTTCCAAACCGGAAGTGTATGATCAGGAAACGATTGAACAATATCTGTCTTATTTGCATAACCATCAGAATAAACCGGTGGAGGCCAATATCGTATTTGTCCAGCTGGAATCTTTCTTTGATGTGCATCGCCTTGACGGGTTGAGTTTCAGTGAAGATCCCATCCCGAACTACCGAAACCTGCTTACTTCCTATTCTTCGGGAAGGCTGAAAGTGCCTTCGTTGGGCGGTGGAACCGCAAATACGGAATTTGAAGTGATTAGTGGTATGAACCTTGAGTATTTTGGCATCGGTGAGTATCCGTACAAAACAATTTTATCTTCTAATACAACGGAGTCTTTACCTTATGTTTTAAGAGAACTGGGCTATCACTCGACTGCGATTCACAATAACAATGCGAATTTCTACAGTCGCCACCAAGTTTTTGCGAATCTGGGCTTTGATGTCTTTGATTCTTTGGAAACCATGCAAAACGTATCGTTTAATCCAATTGGCTGGGCAAAGGATGATGTTCTGATTGACCGAATTGATTTGGCACTGAAGCAAAGCAATCAGAAAGACTTTGTTTATACGATTGCAGTATCCTCTCATGGAGACTATCCGAGTGATGTGAGTGATGAGTATAAAACCATATGGGCAGAAGGTGAGCTGGGTTCGGTCAATCCGGATTCCATGGCCTATTTTCTGACACTTCTTAAAGGAGTAGATGATGTGATTGGTGAACTTACTGCCTATGTGAAATCTCTAGATGAACCAACAGTCATGATTTTCTTTGGGGATCATTTGCCAGGACTTGACTTTCCATCGCTAGATGAAGAGGAGGAGTACTATACTGAATATGTCATCGTGGATAATCTTGGTTTACCAAAAGTAGACAAGAATGTAACGACGTATCAGTTAGGAGCGCATGTGTTATCCAAACTTAATGTGAGTGGCGGACTTCTTCATAAGGTTCATTCTCAACAGTCAACCATGCCTTACTATCAGGATCTGCTTCATCTGTTTCAATATGATATGCTTTATGGGGATGGATATCTATATAACCATATCCCACAGTATCAACCAACCGAACTTAACTTTGGTATCGAGCCAATGGAAATCAGTGAAGTGTTACTCAGTGGTGAATATTTGCTTGTGAAGGGGAATCACTTTACTACCTATCATCGTGTCGTGATTGATGGCAAACATGTAGAAACGATGCTTCTGAACCGCAATTTGCTTGCGGTAAAATGTGAAGAGGTATCGAAATGGATGAATGTGGCTGTGGCTCTAATCAGTGAAAACAATGAGACCATCTACGTTTCTCCATCGAAAATAGTTTCAAATGGCCTAGCACGGTAAGTGTCAGGCTTTTATTTAAGAATCATTCAACGAACGGATATGTTAGAATTAAAAAATAGAACGCTTGTCAGGAGGATCTTTTATGAGTCTTATGAACAACTTCAACGACCCGCGAATCCTTGATGTTTCGAAAAAAATCTTTGAGGAGCATTTCCGATTGGACCCCAAGCTAGAAAATGAAATGAACCAACGTCGCCGGAAGAGCATGTATGACGATATTGTGTACAATATCAGCTATCTGCTTACTTCCGTGTATTTTAAAGATGTGACCATTTTTAAAGAGTACTCCATCTGGGTATATGAGCTGCTTTGTAATTTAATGAAAGATCTTGATCGTGATCGCATTATGGAGCAGATGATTGACCACTTTACCATTATGCAAACGATGATTGAAGATCATTTGAATACATTGTTAACGAGGGAAGAGATTGTCATTGCTAAAGAACATTTGGATGTAGGAATCCTAGCGATTCAAGAGGCGGCTGAAAACGTCGAGTTTTCCAACAATTTTACCTCAGGTGAATACACTGAGATTCGCAAGGCCTACTTAACCGCGTTACTTATGGGAAAAACCAAGGATGCCCATCAGGTGATCGCGCAAACGAAACTGAATGGGATTCCACTGTTGGACATTTATGAGAAAATCCTTGCCCCCACAATGCATGAAATTGGGGAGTTATGGCATCGAAGCATTATTACTGTCGACAAGGAGCACTATGCGACTTCGGTAACTCAAAATGTCATGTCAACCTTTTACAGTGAAATCTTCGAATCGCAACGAAGAAATAAGACACTTTTATCCTGTTCGGTTGGCAATGAGCTACACGAAATGGGTGTTCGTATGATCTCGGATATCTTTGAGTATTCCGGATGGGACACCTATTATCTTGGGGCAGCTCTACCTAAGGATGCAGTAATCAAAGCGATTCGGGAACATCAGCCGGATGTGATCGCTCTTTCTGTGACGATGCAGCCATTTCTAAAAAACTGTGAAGAACTTGTGTATGAGATTCGAAAGCAGTTTCCGGATATTAAGATTGCGGTGGGTGGACAGGCCTTTACTTCCACCAATTCTCTTTGGGAAAAATGGCCAATCGATCATTATTCAACTTCAGGGGAGCAGTTGCTTTTGTGGGCAAATCAGACAATAGAACATGGTTGAGAAGGAGGGTTTCATGGTAAACGAGTATGCATCATTCTTTTTGACCTGTGATGCGCAAATGCGCATTCAGACAATCTACTGGCATCAACCTCAATACATCATTTCACCCTTTCAAAAGTACGTGGATGAGCTTTTTAGTGAAGATGACAAGAGTCGTGTGGTTCAGCTATTTAAGCAAGGGGCAGACACAACGGAAGTGTTTTTTGATGTGGACCAATTGACCTTACGCTCACAGAACATCCCGATGAATCTTTGCCTGATTGAAGAGAAAGGGACATTCTTCATCTTTTCTCATCAGTTTTTGGATATTTCACAAAAGCCAATGGCAAGGATCATGCGAGGCATGGTTCGCAATTTTATCAATCTCATCCGTTCAGGGAAGAAATCGTTATATACAGAGAGTGAAAAAATGATTCAGACACAGTTTGAGCAAATTCAGAAGTTAAACAATGACATGACTAATTTGCAACGTCAAGTGATGAAATCAAATGCAAGATTGAAGCAGGTGAATGAAGAGCTAAATAATCGATTGGTCAAAGATCCACTGACAGGTCTGGTCAGCCGCTATCAGTACCATGACGAAATCCGAGGCATGATTCAAAAAGATCCGGAATTACTGGGAATCTTTGTTTTCATCGATCTCGATGATTTTAAAAGTATTAATGACACCTATGGTCATCACATCGGTGATCAGTATTTGCAGGTATTTTCCCAACGATTAACCAGTCTTCATCTATCAAATGCAACGTACATTCGGATTGCGGGTGATGAATTTGGTATCTACATTCATGGCTATAGGAAGATAGGCAAAGAAGATATTCAGCGAGTTTGGGAAGCAATTTCCTCCAAGATTTTTCAGGATCCCATCGTAATCGAAAATCATCGAATGGACATTAAAGGAAGTGCCGGAATGGCCATCTATGGCATCGATACTACCGACATTTTCCAACTGTTTGAATACGCAGACTTTGCGATGTATCAGGCAAAGAAAAACGGCAAATATGATTATCGCCAGTTTGATCAAGAACTCTATTCTACCCGTCAGGGGGCATTGCGGTGAAAAAATCTCAACGCCTTATAGCCATAGGCAGCTTAGCCATCGCTATGGCCATTCTACCCATCCTTCTATTTCGTGGCACTACCAGTATTCTGGCAATGATTTTAACACCCATCATCATCGGAATCTGGTTTTACAGACATCATCGACAGTATGTGGTAAGTGTGATGATTGCTTATTTGCTTCTTGTGGCGATTTTGGCTACAACGCAGATTGTGTTTGCCTTTATGTATCTAATGCAGGGATGGTTTCTTCATGAATTGTTTCATCGTACCCGTAAACTCCGATTCGTACATTGGATCTTATATACCCTGATTTCACTGCTTATCATACTTATAGGCATGTTTTTAACTCAAACACTTATTCAGATTCCGCTGATTTCGATCATGATTCGTCTGGGTGGGGGAGTCTTAGGCTTTATTCTGATTGTTCTTATCCAGGCTTGTGTGGTTTCTATTGCACACCTGATGATTTATAAGCAACTAAAAAAACGGGGATTCACCCTGTGACATTGAATATGATGTAAGTAGCAAAAAGTTTGTGTAGTATAAAACACGCAAAATATGTAAAATGAATGTAGCGAGATGGAGGAGACCCCATGAAAACAAAGTTGAAATTAGTGGATAAAAAGACGATTATTGTCCCTTTCGTGGTTTCTATCCTTTTGTTTATTGTGTTAAATACGATGGTTATTCAAAGTGTGAATGACCACTATGTTCAACATTCGGAAGAATCAGCTTACAATTTAGCCAAGGGATATGCCAGCAGTCTGCAGAACTTATTTGAAAGTGAACGTGTCATCGACCAGCTGCTAGAAGATAAACTTCTTTTGGCAGGGAAGACGACCGGAATTTACGCCGGAGTCACAGATCGCCAATCACTCTTGGACGTCGCAACACTTTTGAATGTGGATGAAATCAATCTGTATGATATGGATGGAAACCTTCGATTAACGACCATGCCAGACATCAATGAATGGCAACCACCGACCGAACATCCGGTTCAGGTGTTTATTAAAGATAATCTGGAAACCTTTGTGGAAGATATTCGTGAAAACGCAGTCACGGGTTTGCTTTATAAGTATGGCTACTTTAAAAAAGAAAATGAAATGGTCATCCAGATTGGTATATCTGCGGAGTCGATTTATCATTTGTTCGCTAAAATCAATCTTTCTTTCTTACTGGAAGAAATGAATGATCAGAATGAAATCAGTTATGTATCTTTTATGAATGAAGAGATGATTATCGTCTCGAGCACACTGGACACCCATCTTGGACAATCGCCTCAAGAGGAAGTAATCATCGAGAAGTTAAGGATGAAAGAGTCATTTGGGCAAGTCAATCATCTGGATAAGCAAGTGTATGAATTCTATCATCCGGTCATGGTCTCCGGTGAGTTTGTAGGTACGCTGGTTATTGGTTATAGCATGCTCCAACAGCAAGCAA
>DOKQ01000026.1 GCA_003510215.1 Erysipelotrichaceae bacterium | reverse complement strand
TGTGTGAAATTGTTTCTAAATAATTCGATTTTATAGTTGCATTTTAAAGAGGTGTTCTGTATAATAAAAAGGCACAGCGTAATCATAGACGGTTCCTTAGCCAAGTGGTAAGGCAATAGACTGCAACTCTGTGATCATCGGTTCAAATCCGATAGGAACCTCCAAATGGGGATGTGGCGGAATAGGCAGACGCAACGGACTTAAAATCCGTTGATGGTAACATCGTATGGGTTCAAGTCCCATCATCCCCACCATTTATTTTGGTTGCAGGTATTGCAAATCAAAGATGATTATGCTAGAATATACAAGCCGCGTTTATTAAATATATGCGCCCATAGCTCAACTGGATAGAGCGTTTGACTACGGATCAAAAGGTTGTGGGTTCAAGTCCTGCTGGGCGCGCCATTTATTTTTTATTGAACGGGATGTAGCACAGCTTGGTAGTGCACTTGATTTGGGATCAAGGGGTCGCAGGTTCGAATCCTGTCATCCCGACCAGTTCTTTAAAGACGGCGGGATAGCTTAGTTGGCTAGAGCGTTCGGTTCATACCCGGAAGGTCGTGGGTTCGAATCCCACTCCCGCTACCAATTTTTTAGGATTTCTGTTGGGATAAGGTAAAGTGGACCCTTAGCTCAGTTGGTCAGAGCTGCCGGCTCATAACCGGTAGGTCGTAGGTTCGAGTCCTACAGGGTCCACCAATCACATGTAAGTGGAGGAATACCCAAGTGGTTGAAGGGACCGGTCTTGAAAACCGGCAGATGTGAGAGCATGCGTGGGTTCGAATCCCACTTCCTCCGCCATTTACATTTGTTCTCGTTTGTAGTATAATCAGTATTAGTCATCGCGGGGTAGAGCAGTCTGGTAGCTCGTCGGGCTCATAACCCGGAGGTCGTTGGTTCAAATCCTTCCCCCGCAACCAAATGGTTCCGTAGCTCAGTCGGTAGAGCAGTGGACTGAAAATCCACGTGTCGTTGGTTCGATTCCGACCGGAACCACCATTAAGAAACTGTACGCTTGATAAGCGTCTTTTTTTATGCAAAAACTCAGGACTATACTGAATGATTTGATGTGCCATTGTATTTTTGATATAATTTACTAAAGAGAGAAAATGAAATGATGATAAAGGAGGCACACGTATGTTTGAACTTGCAAACCGTTTTCCGCATCCGATTTTTTCTTCAACGCGAATACCTGTTGTATCTATTTATCTTCCAACTCACCGAACGTCCCCTGATAATAAACAGGATGTCTTGGTCTATAAAAATATGATCAAAGAAGTGGAAGATAAACTTAATTTGCTTCTTTCAAAGAAGGAGGTAGATACATATGTCACGTTGCTTCAAGAGTTAAGGGTTGATAAAGACTTTTGGATTAAAGCTCATGAAGGAGTGTGTGTGTTCACCGATGGCAAGGAAGTTGTCGTATATCAGACTCAGCGTTCAGTACCAGCCTTAGCGGTGGTGTCCGATAGTTTTCATACGAAACCACTTCGTCGAGTCATGCAAAGCTCGGATCAATATGTAGTTCTGGGTTTGGCTCGTACGCACTTTCAGGTTTACTTGGCAAATCGATATCATATAGAAGAGGTGATCATAGAGAACTCTCCTCGAAAAACACTGAAAGAAGCTTTAGGTGATCAGGTAACCGAAGGATCACTTACTTTCGGTAGTTATGGTGGCGCTAAAGGTAACGCTATGTATCACGGACATGGAGATAAGAGTGCTGAAATTGATAAGGACACAGAGAAGTACTTCAAGTATGTGGATGATTATATGATCCAAGTGGTAGGCAAAGAATATGCTTATCCAGTTATTTTGTTTGGATTGAATGAGTATCATGCGACGTTTATTGAGCAAAGTAAAAATCCTCTTTTACATAAAGAAGGAGTGCGAAAATCATACGAGTCGGTTGAGTTAACTGAGTTGCATCAGTCCACCTGGAGTATTATGGAGAAGAAATATGCTTCAAATATTAAACGTATTGTGGATACGTCTTTCGATTTAATGTCAAAGCAGTTAGCCAGTCATGATCTATCTGAAATTATAAAAGCAGCGATTGACGGTCGAGTCAAGGAGTTGTGTGTGAATGCATCTGCGATGGTCTATGGCGAGATTGATCTTGAATCCGCGAGAATTATTCACATGGAAAAAGAAGGACTGTTTGATGATGTGGTGGATGATCTGATTGATATCGTTGATGAGCATAAAGGGAAAATTTGGGTAGTGGACAGAAGCCGCTTACCTGAAGGAGTGGATGTCATTGCTATCTATCGCTATTAAAATGTCAAAGTAATGTTCGAGGCGTGAGATATTCATGCCTTTTTTGCTAATAAAAACCAGTGAATCTATCACTGGTGTTAGTCAAGGTGTTTAATAAACGTAATACTTTTATCATCTTGATGGCTAAATGTGTAACCATCAAGATCAAATCCGTGAAGGTCCATAATGGAAGTTGCCTGATGCTTAATAGCCCATCGGGCAAACATGCCTCGAGCTTTCTTTGAGTGCATGGAAATCGAAGATAATGTATTGTTTTTCTTTTGCAGAAATTGAATGGTCACATAGTTCCGATGTTTTCTTAGGGCTTCTTCATCCAATAGTTGGGTGTATTCCCCAGAAGTGCAATTTAGAATCAATTCACTTTCACTAGTCTCGTGAAGTAAGACTTTTGTGATCTTGTTTTGATAGATGTTTACTAAAGAGGGTGAAGAAATTTTGCTCATACGATAAGTTAAATCGAGGCGATACAAGCTGATGGAGTCCATTGGACGCAGATAACCATAAAGTGCACTAAGAATGCGAAGTGAGTCGTTTGCGTGTTGTGTAGCTGTTGAATCAAGTGTAGCGTAGCTAAGGTACTTGAACCCTTCACCTGCGTAACTTAATGCCGCAGGTTGTGTGTGTTGATCAAAGTTTTGATACCAATGAAATGTAGTGACTGCGATTTTTTCGGATATACCCATCCAGTCTTGAATCTCTTCCTGGCTGAGTTTCCTGATTTTTTTCGCAATGCTTTTTGCGGTTGAATGAAACAGTGGTAACGACGTTGAGTCTATTGAAGATACATTCATCGTTTTCGTTGGGGAAATCAGTACTTTCATAAAATCACCAACCTAAGTATATCAAAGTTATAATGAATTTGAAATGATGGCTCCTACTGTTTCTGTTGAGATTGTGTTAAAATAGGGGTATTGTTGGAGGTTGTTTCATGAAAGTTGGATTTATATCTTTAGGATGTAGTAAAAATAGAGTAGATAGTGAACAGGTGATGGGATTGCTTGTTTCCAGTGGCCATCAGATGGTCAAAGAGGAAAAAGAGGCTGAAGTCATTTTTGTAAATACGTGCGGGTTTATTACACCTGCCAAAGAAGAAGCCATTTCGACGATTTTGGAAATGAGTGAAGTTAAAAAACAGACTGGGGCTAAACTTGTGGTTATTGGCTGTCTTTCAGAGCGTTATCATGATGATCTGATTCAGTTGTTGCCTGAGGTGGATCGATTTATAACTTTAGAGGAATATCCGAAGATGCACACAATCTTGCAGGAAGAGTTGGGTATTCGAATTGTAGGGACGTATGGTAAGAAACCTCGATTGCTTTCAACTCAGCCATGGCTGGGCTACCTGAAAATTGCGGAGGGTTGTTCGAATCGGTGTACCTACTGTGCTATTCCATTGATTCGTAAGGATTTTCGATCTTATCCGATGGAGGATTTGATTGAGCAGGCGAAACAGTTAGCGGATGGTGGTGTGAAGGAGATTGTCTTAATTGCACAGGATACCACACGCTATGGTATTGATTTATATCACGAGTATAAATTGCCGCACCTGGTTAAAAAGATTTCACAGCTAGAGGGAATCCATTGGATTCGTATTCTTTACATGTATCCCGATGAGGTGAGTAAGCAGTTGATTGATGAGTTGGCATCCATTGATAAGGTACTGGCTTACTTTGATTTACCTCTTCAACACGGGGATGATGCTATGCTTGAAGCGATGAACCGCCGAGGAACGGTGAGCTATATTGAGGAAATGATTGCCTATATTCGCAATGTGTTTCCGCATGCAGTTTTAAGGACAACCATGATTGTGGGATTTCCTGGAGAAAAGAAAACTCACTTCGATCGAATGATTAAGTTTGTGAAACGAAATAAGTTTGATCGTTTGGGTGCATTCACGTATTCTAAGGAAGAAGATACCCCTGCGTTTGATTATGCAAATGAGCCAAGAGAGTCAACGAAGCAGCGTCGTTATAAGGAACTTATGGACGTGCAGGCGCATATATCTGAAGAAAAATCTTCAGTACTTGTAGGTCAGCAGTTTGAAGTTCTTGTGGAGGCCTATGATTCAATTACCCAGACAGCGAAGGGACGTACGGTTCATAGTGCACCGGACAATATTGATGGATATACATATATTCATCCAGTGAAGGATGTTACATTAGGTAGTTTTGTGATGGCCAAAGTAACACGTGTGCGCGGTCATGATCTGATCGCACAACTTGTGGATTAGGAAAGAAGGTTGAGGTATGAAGCGTCCGATTCGTTTCTATGTGGCTATTTTTATGGCTCGAAGTGCACGGTTTTTGCTCAAAAAATTAAAAAGAAATGCTACGCATTTTCCAGGACAGGTGGCTCGCACCATTTGTTTTGACTTTCTAAAATATCTTCAGCAGCCAACTCATTTGATTGGTGTTACTGGAACCAACGGGAAAACAACTGTCTCAAATATGATTTTAGATGTTTTTAAGGCACAGAGAATTGAGGTTGCCAATAACAAGCTTGGGAGTAATATTACGGAGGGTGTTATCACTGCATTGCTTGATGCCACAACCTTCTTTGGGAATCGTAAGTCGGAGTGGGGTGTTCTGGAAATCGATGAACGTGCATCGTTGCGCATCTTTCCTTATATTAAACCGGATGTGCTGGTTGTAACCAATCTTTTTAGAGATTCCTATAAGCGTAATGCTCATATCGAATTTATTGTGGATCTTTTAAATAAATACATTCCTGAAACAACGCACTTAATTGTGAATGGTGATGATCTAATTGCTTCTATGCTCTGCGCACCAAATTCAAGAACGACGTTTGGTATCTTGCCTCAGGAAAACGAACTTCAGGTGCGGGATAGTATTATCAATGATTTGGTTTATTGCCCAAACTGTGAAAATCGGTTAACCCGGGATTTTGTTCGATATCATCACGTGGGTATTCACCATTGTGAGTCCTGCGGATTTAAGTCTTTACCTTTGGATGTATATGTAAAGACGTTGGATGTAGCCTTACGTAGAATGGTGGTTGAATCCAAAGGTGTTTCCTGTGAGTTTCGTCTGGTGGGGTCAAATATTACAGATGCTTACAACATGATTGCGATGATATCAGTGTTTCTTCACTATGGTAAGACGTTATCTGAAATATCTTCTATTGTTGATACGTTGAGTATTGTTGAGTCACGTTTTGATGAGATTGTGGTTGGCAATAAGCGAGTGATTGGGTTACTGGCTAAAGACCAAAATCCGGTTGCAAACTCTCGTGTATTTGATTTTATTCGCCGTGAAACCTCATGGGGAAAAGTAGCCATTCTTTTTGCAAACGAGGTGTATGCACATGTGGACAATCCGGATGAAGTTGAGAATATGGCGTGGATTTATGATACGGATATGGAGTACTTGAATCAAGAACATGTTTCACAGTTGATTGTGGGTGGTCATCGACGCTATGATTTTTATGCTCGTATGAGAATGGCGGGGATTCCTAAATCTAAAATTGTGATTGTGGACAAGGAAGAAGATGAGATTCGTATGATTGATTCATCGATTGATACCGTTGTCTTATTGTATAGTACAAAGAATATTCCGATCGCAAATCGCATGAAAAAAGAAATTGCGAAGCATCTTGTTTCGGAGGTGAATGTATGATTATCGAATGTTTGTTTCCATCGGTTGCTTCACTTTTTGGAGAGCATGGCAATATCACATATTTGAAACAGACCTTTCCTCAGGCAACGGTTTATGAAACCGATCTTTCTGAATCTCCAAGGTTTTTGTCGGAAAAGGTTGATCTGGTGTATATGGGTCCAATGTCTGAACGGGCACAACGTAAGATTATTGACCTTTTAATGCCTTATCGGTTAAGAATCAAAGAGCGGATGGATGAAGGTAACTACTTTCTTATCACTGGTAATGCTGTTGATATTTTTGGTACAAGTATTGAGTATGAGGATGTAGGTGTGGTAAAGGCGTTGGATTTATTTCCATTTACCACAAAATTAAAAATGCTTGCCAGGTTTAATTGCATGGTTATGGGTGAATTTGAACATATGACGTTGGTTGGTCATAAGACACAGTTTTCAATGTCTTATGGGGATTTTAAAGAACACATGTTTTTTAAGGTTAGCAAAGGTATTGGAATGAATTCGTCTATTATGGAAGAGGGGATTCGCTATCATAACTTCTTTGCCACTCAAATGATTGGACCGATGTTTGTATTAAATCCGCATTTTACACAGTGGTTTTTCAATCGATTGGCAAATCAGGAGGTAACCTTACCTTACAAAGAGGCACTGCTTTTGGCTTATGAGCAGAGAGTAAAGGATTTTACATTGGTTAATGAGGCTATTTACGAGTAAATAGAAAAATAAAGATTGTAATTTCTGCTGGTTATGAGATAATAGATACGCATAAGGGCGTCGGCCGCTTATGTTGACCAATTAAATTTCCCGTGCAATCCTGACGTTGACAGAGTGTTCGAAAGTTTAAATTGTCATCCCAAGGAGGGTACCATGCAAGATAAGAATATTACATGTAAAGTCTGTAGCGAAACATTCGTGTTTACAGCAAATGAACAAGAATTTTACAAAGAAAAAGGATTAACAAATGATCCTCAAAAGTGTCCAAGTTGCCGCCAAGCTGCTAAGCAATCACGTGGACCAAGAAACGATCGTGGATTCGATCGTCCAAAACGCGAAATGTTCCCAGCAGTATGCTCAGAATGTGGAAAATCCACAATGGTTCCATTCAAGCCTAGTCTTGACAAACCAGTATTCTGCAGCGATTGCTTCCGTCCAAATCACCGTTAATTAAAATGGGAGTCACTTATGTGGCTCCCTTTTATTTTTACTGGTTTTCGTTTTTTGAGTGGTTAAGCAGAGTGTTAATTTCATCATCTGTTAGAATCCGCCATTTTCCTACTTCAAGATTTTCGAGTCCGATGGTGATAAATCGGATTCTTTTTAGTTTGGTTACAACAAAACCACAGGCAGATGCCATACGGCGGATTTGGCGGTTAAATCCCTGTGTTAATATCAGTTTTACCTGGTGACTGCCGATTTTTTCTATAGAGTATACTCGTACAGTCATTCGCTTATGGGCTACCGGATTGTATATCTCTACGCCTTGCCTCATCTGGTGTAAAAACTGAGGTGTCACCGGGTGATTAAGTGTGACTACATATTCTTTTTGATGTTCATTTTCACTTCGCAGTAAAGGGTTAACGATAGTACCATCATTGGTGAGCAGAATGAGTCCGCTGGAATCCTTATCCAATCGCCCAATGGTGAAGATTCGTTCAGGGAAGTTGATTTCGTCTATGATATTTCCTGAAATTGCTTGATCTGTGGTGCAAGTAATACCGACTGGTTTGTGATAAGCGAGGATGACTTGCTTATGTTCTGTAATAATTTTTGCTCCATCCAAAAACACTTCATCCTGTTCACTTACGATATCTCCGAGCTTTGCGGGGGATTGATTAATGTAAACCCGACGTTCGGTTATCATTCGGTCAGCTTCCCTGCGGGAGCATTGAGTATATGTGCTTATATATTGATTGATTCTCATAT
>DOKQ01000186.1 GCA_003510215.1 Erysipelotrichaceae bacterium | reverse complement strand
TCATCGTTAACGATGTACATCATGGCTCCGGCCGCAAACGCCAAAGAACCACCAATCATCACGGTTGAAATACCAAAAATCACTAATCCAATGGCCGTGCCCACTACGGTCATTAAACCTGCTCCCAATGTAAACAAAATGACTTTGAGATTGGTTAGTCCCCCGGCTTTTAGTGGACCTGCTACAGCCAGTCCTTCTGGCACATTGTGCAAGCCAATGGCCAACGCAATCGCCAGTCCCAGTTCAGGGCTCGCTTCCAATCCTGCCCCAATCGCCAAGCCTTCCGGAACATTGTGTAAGGCAATCCCAAAGAAAATCAGATATCCAGTACGCAGTACTTTCCGTGTTTCCATCAGATGACTTGCATTCTCAACCGTCAAATCATCGGATGTGGACATGTGAGCATGAGGTAGGTAAATATCCAAAAGATACATCATGCCACTTCCCAAAACAAATCCAATAATAACTACCCAAACGGAATCACTCAGATTCAAAGCTTCCGGCATCAACTCAAACACCGACACCGCAATCATAATTCCACCCGCAAATCCAAGCAGTGAAGCCATGGTTTTCTTTCCGGGCTTTCCAAAAATCATTAACAGAATTGCCCCAAGAACTGTCGAGGATCCTGCAAAAAAACTATAAATTAAACTTTCCATAACTATCTCCTATTTTTCAATTAATTGTTGAGGGATGGGACGACCGTGAGGACAAACTTTTGGACTCCCTAAAAATTGATTCAATGCTTCCAGCACTCGATCTGATGTGGCATGTTCAAGCCGTTCCGCTTCCTGATGCACCTCATCTTCACTTAATCCCAGTGATTCCGTGAGAAATAATTCCCACAATCGATGTTTTTTAATCAGATTCTCAGCCTGCATGTAACCTTCATCACTAAGTCTAACACCCACATACGGTTGATAATGAAGCAACTCTGATGCAACCAGTTTCTTTACCATCTCATTCACTGAAGGTAACGTGTGGTTCAATCGAACAACCAAATCCTTTGTCTTCACATAGCCAAAGGTTGCTTCACTTAACTCATAAATGATCTTAAGATAGTCCTCTTCACCTCGATTTAGCACAATTCCTCTCCTTTTATAAGGTTAGCCTTATCTTTATATATCTATTATACCTATTTTGTTACAGAGTGCAAGCCTGATTATCATGTTTTAATTTTATAACAAAGGACAGCCCTTTGGCTGTCCCAAATCATGTTAATCAAACCATCTATTTCTACACAAACTCTATTATTTTCTCAATGATATCTTTGGACTTAAGTTTGAACTTTTCCTGAAGATAATCCACTGTACCCACTTCCCCAAAATGATCCTGTATACCCACCTGATGTAAAGGTGGACAGTTTCCCGAAGCCGCCATGACCTGAGCCACCGCACTCCCCAGACCACCAATCACACTATGATTTTCTGCCACAATCACAAACTTCTTATCCTTTATCATGTGTATCACGCAGGCTTCATCCAAAGGTTTGAGTGAAAACATATCGACCACCGCAATGGATAACTGATGCGACTTTTTTAAAGACTCTGAAGCAAGTAAAGCTTCATAGATCATTTCACCCATCGAAAAGATGACACCATCTTTCCCATCCTGCACCACAATCGCCTTCCCCAGCTCAAATGATTGTGAAGCATCATATATATCAGGTGTGGATTTACGGCCTGCCCGAATATAAAATATACCATAATGCTTGGACGTTTCCTCCACAACCCACTTCATCGCCGTTGCATCAGCCGGAGCCAATACCGTCATCGTAGGGATCGCCCGCATCAATGCCACATCTTCTACAGACGTATGGATTCCACCATGATTAGATGCCCAGAAACCGGGATCGGAACCAAAGATGCGTACATTCGCCTTCTGATAGGCACCCGAAAGATATACCTGATCATAGACCCTACGAGTCGCAAACGGCGTAAAGGTATGAACAAAGGGTATTTTCCCAACCAATGAATCGCCCGTTCTCAAAAGACTACATTTTGCACACGTTTTAATGCAAATATTCTTCCATATTAAAAACGCTGAAAATCTCAGCGTTTCAATACTCCTATTTGACTGCCAGTTTGACCACTTCATAACCCCCATGGTAGATGGACTGATGGTAGTTTCTAATAATCGCCTGGTTCATCTGAATCAGATGCTCATCTTCCTTTAATAACAAACTCATCATCTGATTGGCCAGTTCAACCGTTTCACACTCAGGTGTTCCATCCCCGATTTCAGCTGAATGAATCGCACCCCACATTTCATGACCCCCAACCCGTTGAATAAATAGCTTAGGTATAGGATAGAAGGATAACTCACTTGGTTTGGTAACCAGAATATCACTGGATCTCATCAACAGATTGGTTGAATACACAGCTGAGTAAATATCCTGATCGTAGAACAGATGAACACCACGTACATCCCCATCGATCGCCTTCAACGCAAAGTCTTTCGTCTTTTCCCACTCATTACGGTGCATGGTTGCTAATGAGTTTAACTCAGGAACTAACTGTATTAGTCGATCAAATGCATTCTGATGATCACCCACATTGATATAAAGAACCACTTCATCTTTTTTCACCTGATCAAGTAACTCTCGAATCATCTCCGCATAGAACTCACTTTGAGCTCCTGCACCCCCAATGGTCATCAATACCCGTTTGGCTTCTTTATTTTGTATGCGATCCATCCGTTTTTGAGTATCTTCCAATAGGTTGACTACAAGCTCATGGTCCACATAATGACCCGTATAGAAAAGACTTCCGGAATCCATCGGACGAAGAATCTCCTTGTCTTTCATCCCTTTAAGTGTTTTATAGCCAAAATAAGATGAATACGTCTGTACGGTGTGCACACTTCCCTGTGCCAAATGCAAAGCCATCGGCCAATTATCTGGAATGGCATTCACCACTCGTGTCATCTTGGCACTGATCGCTGCTTGAGCTGGCCACACATGTGTCGCAATCAGAGGCATATCTTTAGATAAATCCTGATAAATCGGTGTCATCAATGGTGCCATAGCCTGATCCGCCGCATTGTAGGAAAGTTTCTTAAACCCCTGATAGTTGAGTGGTTCCCAATAAAACTTGTTGAAAAGCGGATATTTTGAGGACCATCGTGATCCCATGGAATACAAATGATTTAGATGGGCAATGATTTTACCACCAGTCGTTTCCTTGAAATAGGGCAAATCAAACCA
>DOKQ01000187.1 GCA_003510215.1 Erysipelotrichaceae bacterium | reverse complement strand
GAGCAGGCAGCGGAGCAACATTTTCTTTTCCAAAAGGAAGTGACAGATGTCACTCATTCCATTCGTTTTTTACATCGGTTTTTAGTGAAGAGTTTGAAGTAAGCGAGGTATACATATGAACAAAACAATCGAAACAAATAAAAATCTTTTGCTATCCGTTATTTTCGCACTTCTCTTTGCTCTCAGTGGAATCATCATTGGTATTCTAGTTCAATCAGAAATGATCTTATTTGACGGATTATACTCACTCATAAGTTTTTCGCTTTCGTTATTATCCATATTCGCACTTCGTTTCAAAACAAGAGCCAGTGTAAAGTCCTATCCGTTTGGAGTGAACAATGTGGATTCATTGGTTATTATCACTAAATTTACTGTCATACTTATGGTGGTTATTGCTTCAATGAGTACTTCACTGATGACAATGGTACAGGGAGGGAATCACCCAAACTTTGGTATTGGAATTGCTTATGCCTTAATCTCTACAGTCATATGTGCTCTAGTTACGTATCTGTTACAACGGTCATATAAGAAAACTTCGGATCCTCTTATGAAAGCTGAAGCTAGTCAGTGGTTGTTTGATAGTGTGACATCTCTCAGTGTCTTTATCTCCTTTGTATTAGCACAACTTATGCTTCGTCAGAATATGTATGTTCATCTGGTACCTTACATTGATCCAATGCTAGTAATTATCCTGGGATTTTACTTGTCAAAAACTCCGGTGAAGCAGATTGCTATACAAATCAAGATTCTGCTTGAAAAAGCACCGAATGAGAAAGTGATGAAACAGCTGAATGCTATAGTGAAGCAAGTAGAAAAGAAGTATGGATTTCAGGAGTCGTTTGTAAGAGCTTCCCAAGGAAACCAATCGCTCGTATTGGAAATTGACTTTGTAGTATCAAAGACGTCCTGTGATCTAACGGTATTGCAACAGGATATGATTCGGGAGCATATCGCAAAATCGATTCGTAAGTTACCATATGAACCTTGGGTGACCATCTCATTTACAACGGATCGCAAATGGGCTATCTAACATAACGAAAGGATAGTTTATTTAAAGCAAAAAAGTCGAAACGAAATAGATAGTTTGTAATGAACTGTTTATGGAATTGCGGCTTTTTCTGTAAGTGAGCAAATTCAAGAACCGTGGATTCCTAGTGATATGTTAGCATAATGACAGAATATTCTAACATTAATATTTAAGATAACATAAAGTTTGTTATCTTTGCGAAATATGTTAAAATAATTGTATTAAAATAGAAGAAGTAAGACCATAAAGGTACTAGTTCTGACAGGAGGTTAGGAATGTTAATAGATAAAGGTATCGATTACTTAATATACTACTTTAATTTTCAGATTACTGTTGAGGAGTGGGAGAAAAAACAGCAGTTACCACTCTACTTAAGTAAAGGTTTTAAGTTCAAAAAAGTAAGAATTGAGAATTTTAATTTCATATTTTTAGATTGCAATCAAATTGAAGTAGGATTTTCTTCTTTTCTGTTGTACATAGAGAAGGTACATTCCTATGATTCTACAGCTAGATTAATCGTGGTTCTTTCGAACAATGTGAGTGACTATTTTAAGGATAAGCTAATTAAGAATGAAATTAACTTCATTATTCCAGGGAAAATGATCTATGTTCCTTTTTTGGGGATTGTTTATAGTGAAAAACTTCAAAGTCGCTTTTTGACCAAAATAAGGAATAAGAGTTCATATATGAAACCGACAACACAAGCACTTTTCCTTCAACTGGTAGCATCAAATGATCTTTCCAGAACAGCAAAAGAGTTCAGCATTTTACTCAATGTATCCGTCATGTCCATCTCAAGAGCTTTTGAGGATTTGAAAAATTTTGATTTGTTTACTGATTCAGATAATTATTATGTACGTGAGTACAAACTTAGATATCTAGGTGCTGAACTGTGGCAAATGGGTAAGAAGTATTTAACCAATCCGATTAAAAAAAGAATATTTGTCAAAGAGGATTCATTAGATAATCAATTAGTAAAGGAGCTGATAGTTTCAGGTGAGAGCGCATTAGCAATGAGTTCAATGCTTAATCCTCCTAGCCAAAAGGTGTACGGAATAACTAGTAAAAGATTTAAAAAGTATGAGGGAAGTCTAGAAATCATTCCATTTGCGGAAAGTGATTCGATTATGATTGAAGTGTGGCGGCATGAACTACCTTACAATAATAAGGTTTTGCACCCTTTAGGAATTGCGGCAGTGTTAATGGGTGACCAAGATGAACGAATCGAACAACAGGTTGATTTGATGATTAATGAATATTTTAGAAAGGAAAGTAAATGGGAGGGAATATTGCATCAGAACAGTTAGAGACATTTAAAGCTTATTTTCGAAATTTTAGTAATCAATATATTTTAATCGGTGGAACGGCAGTACAACTGCACTTGAAAAATGCTGGACTAAGTGCACGTTCAACTAAGGATATGGACATTGTATTCTGTGTAGAGGCATTAACATTGGATTTTGTGACTGTATTTTGGCAATTTATCAAAGAAGGAAACTATATGTATCATCACAAATCTTCTAAAGAAAAATGTTTTTATAGGTTTTCAAATCCATCTACTAACAAATATCCGAGTATGATTGAAATATTTTCAGAGAATTTTAACTCGTTGCATGATTTACCACCAGGTAAAATTGTGCCACTTAGAGTTGATGATGAGTCAGTGAGTCTTTCGGCGATATTGTTGAATAAAGTTTACTATAATTTTT
>DOKQ01000163.1 GCA_003510215.1 Erysipelotrichaceae bacterium | reverse complement strand
GAGAAAGAATCACGTGCAAAAATATTTTTTTCCTATATAATATAAGCGTATGGAGGATTATATGCCAATTATTGAAAGTTTTAATATAAAAGTGAATTATACAGATAATCAGGTTGATCAACAGGCAATTGTACTGCTTCATGGCTGGGGACAGCGCATTGAAATGATGGAACCCATTGCAAGTCACTATGAAAAGCATTTTCGCGTGATTAATATTGATTTGCCTGGATTTGGATTAAGTGAAGAGCCGTTGCGTGCTTGGGGAGTCAGTGAGTATACCGAATGTGTGAGAAACATTCTTGAACAGTTGAACATAAGTAATCCGATTTTCATTGCTCATTCCTTTGGAGCCCGTATTGCGATTTTGTTTGCATCGAAGTATCATACTCACAAATGTATACTGACAGGTGCGGCAGGTCTAAGGCCGAAACGTTCATGGGATTATCATGTGCGTGTAGCTGCATTTAAAACAGCAAAGCAAGTGTTTAGATTACCACTTCTTAATCGTTATCAGGAACAAATGAGGCGATTTTTTGGAAGTGCAGACTACCGTGCCATAAGTGGTGTCATGAGATCGTCTTTTGTTAAGATTGTCAATGAAGATTTAACCGGTCGATTAAGTCTAATTAAATCTCCTACTCTTTTGGTATGGGGTGAAAATGACGACGCAACACCTTTGTGGATGGGTAAAGTGATGGAAAAGAAAATTCCTGATGCTGGACTGGTCATTTTTGAAGATGATGATCATTATGCCTATTGGAATCAAATAACAAGATTTTTATCAATTACCGATGTATTTTTAAAGGAGGACATGATCAACTGATATGGAGACGACAATGATCAATGTAATAAAGATATTACTGATTTTAGTAACATTTGCTTATGTTGGAGTGAATACAAAACGCTCTTTGCATATGTTTCAACAAAATCGATATGAAATTAAACGCTATTTACCGTGGTTATCAAGTTCAATGAAAATCTTTGGTCCACGTCTTTTCTTATATATTGTCCTGTTACTTCCGTTTTTTCTGCTGCTTTTTGTGAGTCAGGAGTTGCTACAATGGGGAGCTCTGTTACTCATTATTACGATGTATTCCCTTTTGCAATGGGGATTTGAAAAAAGAAAAACCTATATTAAGCCGCTGCACTTGACTCATCGTGTGATTCGTCAAATCGCTGTTTTAGTGATTTTCTATTCGTTAATCCTGGGTTTATCCTATTTCTTTTTACCTTATGGCGGTTGGCTTATCTTATTGCCTATTCTCTTCTTTATCCCGTGGGTTATGGTTGTGGTTATGGCTGTAGTGACTGAGCCGATTGAAAATATAGTGAAGAAGTACTATATCTTTTTGGCAAAGCGGATTCTTAAGAAACAAGGTAACTTGATAAAGATCGGGATTACTGGAAGCTATGGAAAAACATCAAGTAAGAACATTCTTCATGAGATTTTATCTACGCAGTTTTATACTTTGATGACACCAGCTTCGTATAATACACCGATGGGAATTACTATTACAATTCGTGAAATGCTTAAGCCTTTGCATCAGGTGTTTATCTGCGAAATGGGAGCTGACAAAGTTGGGGAAATCAATTATCTGACCAAATTTGTTAAACCTCAGTTTGGGATTGTCACATCTATCGGACCTCAACATTTAAATACATTTAAAACATTGGGGAACATTATTATCGAGAAGATGAAAATGGTGGAAAATCTGCCTCTTTCAGGTGTTGGCGTTTTAAATCGTGATAATGAACATATTCGCAATTATCATATTAAAAATAAATGTCAGATTATCTGGTATGGAATTGAGCAGGCAGATGTGGATTATCGTGCGACGAATATTCGATATACTCCCAAAGGCACATTTTTTGATGTTGTTACCCGAGAGCAGGTTGTAATCCCATTCGAAACCAAGCTGCTGGGTGAACATAATATTCTGAATATTCTTGCTTCGGTGGCTTTAGGAAAGCAACTGGGAATTGACTGGGAGTCATTGCGTCGAGCTGTGGCATCCACCCGTCATGTTGAGCATCGACTTGAAGTGAAAAAGGTCAATGGATATACCATGATTGACAATGCGTTCAACTCAAATCCGGTGAGTGCCAAAAATTCATTAGATGTACTTCAGATGATGCCGGGTAAGCGGATTATTATTACTCCGGGTATGATTGAACTGGGTGAAAAGCAGGATGATTTTAATTTCGCTTTTGGGACTCAGATGAAGGACAAGGTTGATGTAGTCCTGTTAATTGGTAAAAACCAGACAACACCGATTGCCAAGGGATTGATGGAAAGTGGCTTTGATATGAAAAATGTCCATGTCATGTCGACAGTAAAGGAGGCTTTCCATTGGGTTTACACACATGCAACCAAGGAAGATACAGTGTTAATTGAAAATGATCTTCCGGATGCATTTAGTCGATAATATGAGCCAGGGATACCATGATTCCCTGGTTTTCTTTTTGTTTAAATTCATGTGTGATTCATGTATAATAATACAGAAAGAAGGCGAAAAGATGAATTGGGAACAATATGCAGCCAAAGTTCTAAGTGTGTCCAAGATTGGGCTCAAATATAGTAAAGATCCCTATGCCATTGAGAATTATGAAACACTAGAGATTTTAAGTAAGGAAATGCTTAACGAGTTGCCTGGAGTCAGTATTCATAAGAATTTGTATGAAAGAGACATCTATCCAACACCCAATATATCTGTAAGAGTTCTAGTGACTAACGAAAAGAATCAACTACTTATGGTAAAGGAAAATGTTGAGGGTAAATGGGCTGTCCCAGGTGGATGGTGTGACGTTTTTGAAACCGTAAGTGAAAATGCAATTAAGGAAGTAAAACAGGAGTCAGGGTATGATGTTAAACTTAACCGGTTGCTCGGCGTGTTTCAAAGAGAACGGTACAAAGATTATCCAACTCTGGTATCCGAAGTAGTTCACTATTTCTCGGCATCAGTTATTGGTGGCGGTCCATTGCATAACCATGAAACAAGTGAGGTGCAATGGTTTGATTTTCATCAGTTGCCTGAACTATCTAAAAAGACAACAAGTAAAGAGATTCAGCGAGCATTACATGTGTTAATTCATCAGCTGGATGTTGAGTTTGACTAGGAGGTCCGTTATGAAAATAAATGTTGGCGTGATGTTTGGCGGAGAATCTGTTGAACATGAGATTAGTATTATTTCAGCTGTACAGGCTATGGATGCACTTGATAAAACAAGATATGAGGTTATTCCATTATATATTTCGAAGAAGCGTGTTCTTTATACTGGAGATGAACTGAAGGAAATTAAGAACTTTAAAGACTTGACTAAAGTCATTGCGGCAAGCACACCCATTGCAATCGTTAAGGATGAATTTAAAACAGAGATAATTCCTCTAAAGAAATCGTGGAAATACCGTAAACCAATCCGTTTGGATGTTGTTATTCCTGTCATTCATGGAACTCATGGTGAAGATGGAACGGTTCAAGGTTTTCTTGAGATGGTTGGTGTTCCATATGCGGGGTGTGATGTCATCGCTGCGGGGATTGGTCAGGATAAGGTATTGATGAAGCATGTGCTTGAAAACTCAGGTTTACCGATTGTGCCTTGGTTTTGGTTTTACAGTGGTCAAGTCAGCGAAAGTAAGCAGTCGATTGTGACTAAAGCAAAAGAGATTGGTTATCCCGTGATTGTTAAGCCGGCATGTCTTGGGTCTTCTGTAGGTATTAAATCCGCAAATAATGAGTTTGAACTCTTTGAGGCCATTGAGTTTGCTTCCCTTTATGATCGTAAGGTGATTGTAGAGAAAATGGTTTCTAATCTAAGAGAGATTAACTGTTCTGTACTTGGTGTTAATCTGAACTATCGTGCTTCCTCATTGGAAGAAGTGTTGAAAACAGATGAAATCTTATCGTATGAAAATAAATATCAGGGTAATGCGAAGGGATTGAGTAAGGGGATGGCATCCGCAACCCGTCAGATTCCAGCGAAAATCACTGAGCAGATGACCAAAGATATTCAATTACTTGCTGTGAAAACCGCAGAAGTTTTAGGAGCAAATGGAGTCTCGAGAATCGATTTTCTGATTGATGATGACCATGAAGTGGCCTACATCAATGAGATTAATACAATTCCAGGTTCACTGTCCTTTTATCTTTGGAAAGAGGATGGACTGCACTTTAGTGCATTAATGGATATTTTGGTTGATCAGGCCATTGATCGCCAGCGCCAACAGGAAAAAATGGTTTTCTCTTATGAGACAAATCTATTGGCACACTTTCAGAAAAAGGGTACCAAAGGAACGAAATAAGGTAGTTTGTAAGCGGAGGAGACTTCGCTTTTTTCTTGTAAGTTGAGGGTAAAACAAGTAAAATGAAACAAGAGGAGGTGCAATATGGAAAACTGGGATGAAAAACTAGAGCTTTTACAGGAACTGGTTGCTAGTAAGCAGGTTAAGAAACTTCGTGAGATATTTGAAGAAGTGAATATTGTTGACTTGGCTGAAATGGTTGAAAAGTTTACCTTTGCTGAGGTTCTTTTTGTGTTCAAAACGATTAAAAAAGAGATAACTGCAGAGTTGTTTGCTTATCTGTCTTTTGATCGTCAGGAAGACTTAATCAAGGCATTTAGTGGTCCGGAGATTAAGAGTATTTTGGATAATTTATATTTGGATGATGTAGTGGATTTTTTGGAGGAAATGCCCGAGAACATTGTTCGAAAAGTATTGCAGAATGCCTCGGTTCAGCAGCGAGCTGAAATTAACATGTTATTGAGCTTTGCGGTTAACTCAGCCGGTTCGATTATGACCACGGATTATGTAGAGCTTGATGAACACGATTCAGTTTCACAAGCTTTGGTGAAGATCCGTAAGCAAGGAAAAACAGCTGAGACAATCAATACTTGTTTTGTTATAAATGCGAGTAATATGTTATTGGGTTCGGTTAAGCTCAAGGATATTTTATTTGCAAAGGAGGGAACTGAAATCGGGGATATTATGGATACCGATATCGCTTCCGTTACGACATTAGATGATCAGGAGAACGTAGTACGTGTTTTTCAGAAATATGACATTTCTGTATTGCCGGTGGTCAATGCTCAATATCGCCTCATGGGTATTATTACGGTAGATGATGTAATTGACGTTTTGGAAGAGGAGGCTACGGAGGATATTCACTTAATGGCAGCGATTCGACCTCTTGAAGGTTCGTATCTTGAAACAGGGATTGTGGATATGTTTAAAGCACGTATTCCTTGGTTGCTTGTGCTGATGGTTTCTGCTACGGTCACGGATTATGTTATCACAGCGAACAACCATGTTCTTGTTCTATTACCGTCTCTGGCCTTTTTTATCCCTATGCTTATGGATACAGCAGGCAACGCAGGGTCACAGGCAAGTGCCATGGTCATTCGAGGAATTTCTGTCGATTCACTTTCCTATAAGGATTTTTTCAAAGTGCTGATAAAGGAAATCCGTGTTGCGATGGTTGTAGGTTTAATTCTATTTTTAGTGAATACCATGCGAATTGGAATTTTTATGCCGAGTGTGGGGTGGACGATGGGGATGTTGGTTTCATTGTCAGTTTACATAACCATTTTATTATCTAAAATTATCGGAGGTTCTTTGCCATTACTTGCGCTAGTATTTAAGATTGATCCAGCTGCTATGTCCGGGCCGGTAATTACAACTACGGTAGATGCCATTTCGCTAACAGTGTATTTTGCGATTGCAACTACGTTTTTGATGATGTAGGAGGTGAAGTATGATTGAACTAAGTGAACTACATAAGGAGATGCTACAAGAGTTAATTTCCTTAAAACAAATAAAAAAACTACGTGAGATATTTGATGAGTTTAATCTTATTGACCTTGCTGAAATTGTTGAGCAAATGGAACTGCAGGAAATTTTATTTCTTTTCAAGACGCTTAAAAAGGACATCACAGCTGAAGTCTTTACCTATCTTACTTATGAGAAAAAAGAAGAGATTATTAAGTCATTTACTGGTCCAGAAATTACTTCGATGTTGGATAATTTGTATGCAGACGATATCGTGGACTTTCTTGAGGAAATGCCGGCAAATGTAGTAAAGCATGTTTTAGCTGCCGCAACCAACGAGCAAAGAGCAGAGATTAATTTGCTGTTATCTTATCCGGAGTATTCGGCAGGTTCCATTATGTCTACAGATTTTGTTGAACTGGAATCTATGGATACAGTTGAAAAAGCGATCGGGAAGTTGAAGAAGCAAGGAGAAAGGGCAGAAACTATTAGTGTGAGTTATGTGATTGATGACAAACGTCTTCTTGTCGGCTCTGTAATCCTGCGCGATATTGTATTATCCGATCCGGATGAAATCATTGAGCAAATCATGGACACGGATATCATTGCGGTGAAAACGCATGATGACCAGGAAGAAGTTGCACGGATTATTTCCAAGTATGATATTAACGTTGTACCTGTTGTGAATGATGAAAATCGGTTAATTGGTATCATTACTGTAGATGATATTATTGACGTTCTTGAAGAAGAGGTAACTGAAGATATTCAAAAAATGGCAGCAATTATCCCAACGGAAGGTTCATACCTTCAGATGACGATTAAAGAAATGACTAGAAGCAGAATTGTCTGGTTACTGTTACTGATGATATCCGCAACGTTTACTGGATTGATTATTGAAGGTTATGAAGCTCAATTGCTTATTATCCCTGCACTTGCAGGAGCCATACCTATGATTATGAGTACAGGGGGTAATGCAGGATCTCAGGCCAGTACCATGGTTATCCGTGGGATCGCGGTTGATGATCTAACGTATAAGGACTATCTGAAGGTGCTCTGGAAGGAACTTCAGGTATCGCTTATCAGTGGTGTCGTTTTATTTGGAGCCAACTGGGTGCGTCTATGGGTCTTTAAACCAGGTACCGCTTGGCAGATTGATTTAGTTATATCAGCTACACTGTTACTGACAGTGATTGTTGCGAAGCTGGTAGGAGGAATTCTTCCACTGATTGCCATGTTTTTCAAGCAGGATCCTGCAGCCATGGCGGCACCAATCATTACAACGATCGTGGATGCTGTCGCACTGATTATATACTTTAATTTGGCGGTAGCAATCTTGGGTATTTAGTTTATTTTTGTTATAATAAAGATATAAGAAAAGGAGAGTGTTTATGTCAACACCACACAATCAAGCAGAGAAACATCAAATTGCTAAGACCGTATTAATGCCAGGAGATCCTCTTCGTGCAAAATTTATTGCGGAAACATTTTTAGAAAATGTGGAACAGTTTAATGAAGTGCGAAACATGTTTGGGTATACCGGTACTTACAAAGGCCATCGTATTTCTGTGATGGGTTCAGGTATGGGTATGCCAAGTATTGGTATCTACTCCTATGAACTTTTTGCAATGTATGATGTAGAAAATATCATTCGTATAGGTTCAGCAGGTTCATATAGTAAGGATGTAAATCTTTATGAGGTTGTACTTGCGGACAGTGCCTGGAGTGAATCCAGTTTTGCGAAAACCGCTTTTGGATATGATGAGGATGTATTACTTCCATCTGCCGAATTAAATCAGAAATTAAAGGATGCAGCACAACGTCTGGATATCCCTCTTGTTGAAGGGCGAATTCATTCAAGTGATGTGTTCTACCGTGATTCCGGCGTATCTTTTGAAGATATTTTTAAAGATACAGGTTCGGTCGCGGTTGAAATGGAATCATTTGCTTTATTTGCAAATGCACGTAAGTTAAATAAACATGCCGCATGCCTTGTTACGATTTCAGATTCACTGGTTACTCATGAAGTGACAACAGCTCAAGAACGTCAAAATTCATTTACTAAGATGATGCAGGTTGCACTTGAACTTGCCATTGAGGACTAATGAAACACATTATCTTTGTTAAAGATCTTACCACTGTGGAAGATGTTAGCAAACTTCAGGATGCGCTGAGTGATACTCGTCTGGATTTTGAAATTAACCTTGAGCGTAGTGCTATCATTATTGATGGTCGAAATGATTTGGTTCATTTGGCCAAGACTGCGATTAGAGAAGCTGGATATACTGTTGAGTAGATAACGAAATCCCTGAGAATCCCTCTTAGGGGTTTTGTTTTATGCCTTGATGAATGTGTAAAAAATTGGGTAAAAAATGCAAAAAGGTACTTGCACAAAATTAGGTCCTATGTTAATATAAATAAGCGCTAAGTTAATCAGCAAGAGCATGGAGATGTACTCAAGTGGCTGAAGAGGTGCCCCTGCTAAGGGTATAGGTCGGGAAACTGGCGCGAGGGTTCAAATCCCTCCATCTCCGCCATTTTTTATAGAAACACGGTCCAGTGGTGTAGTGGTTAACATGCCTCCCTGTCACGGAGGAGATCGCGGGTTCGATCCCCGTCTGGACCGCCATTTTTTTATTTTGCAGGTGTAGTTCAATGGTAGAACACGACCTTGCCAAGGTTGATACGGGGGTTCGATTCCCCTCACCTGCTCCATATGCAATAAAA
>DOKQ01000145.1 GCA_003510215.1 Erysipelotrichaceae bacterium | reverse complement strand
CATGAGTGCAGTAAAAACAGGCATCTAAAACACTTGTTTAAAAACAAGATTGAACTTAATCTTGATCAGGCAAATCAATATCTTCAAGGTGAAGTGCTAAATATCCAACATGTTTTTGGTTGGGGTATTGTATTGTATCATTCGGTTAGCTTAGGGTTAATCAAAGGAGATGGAAGCGTTTGCAAAAACAAATATCCCAAGGGACTACGAAATCTTGGGGTTGAATCATGAAATTTTTACAAATTGTGGATGAAAATACTTGCATTGCTACTTTTTCTGTGTATAATTAGTCGCATAGCTGTGATGAAGAGTAGTAACTCAATTAAGCTTGCTAAAGAGAGATGCGGTTGGTGAAAAGCATTGCAAGGGTCTGAGTGAACGTGCTTCGGAGCTGAATTATCGAAGAAGTCTGAGGTAATTCCGTTGTCGGCGTTAACGATTCGAGTGTCGGAAAATAGTTTTCCGGAAAAAAGGTGGTACCGCGATTTCACGTCCTTTAAGTTTAGGACGTTTTTTTTATTTTCTGGAGGTAACTTATGAACATTGATTTTACATCGACCATTCCCTATATACCTTATATTTTGCAGGGGATTATCATTACCATACAAATTGCTATTGTCGGCGCATTCTTTGGATCACTCATTGGTTTTTTGTTTAGTCTTGTCAGTCACAGGAAAAATTTTCTTGGGGCAACAGTTCGAGGATTTATTGACTTCTTCCGAGGGACGCCTCTGATTTTCCAATTATCCTTCTTCCACTATGGCTTGCCACAAATCTTCCCGGGATTTTTGCCAACAGCCTTCCAAACCGCAATGATTATCTTCTCATTGAACTCATCAGCTTATCTGGCTGAAATTTTGCGAGCAGGTATCGAAGCTATTGATAAGGGACAAATTGAAGCTGCGAAAGCCTTAGGTGTTTCAAAGTTTTACACCACGATTCACATTATTATTCCTCAGGCTCTTCGAAATGTGCTTCCGGCCATTGTCAATGAGTTTATTACTCTGACAAAGGAAACATCCGTAGCCTCTGCCATTGGGGTTCAGGAAATCCTGCGACGTCAGGCTATCGTAACAGGAACAACCTATCGTCCCTTCGAACCGCTGTTACTTGTAGGAGTTACATACTATGTCTTAATCAAAATATTATCTATATTTGGTAAAATGGTAGAAAAGAGGTTAAAATATGATTCAAGTAGCGCAACTATTTAAGCAGTTTGATAAAACAGAAGTACTCAAAGACATTCACATGACCTTCGAAGATGGCAAAACCTATGCCATTATCGGATCAAGTGGAAGTGGTAAAAGTACCTTTCTGCGATGCTTAAACGGACTTGAAAATCCAACTTCCGGAAGTATCATCATTGACGGTGTTGATATTGTCAAAAACGAAAAAGAACTTCCAAAGTTAAGACAGCATATTGGGATGGTCTTTCAATCATTTAACCTATTCGAACATAAAAACGCGACTGACAATGTAACCTTTGCTTTGATGAAGGTTAAAAAGATCAGTGAGGATGAAGCAAGGAAAATTGCTTTGGCCAAACTGAAGGAGGTTGGGTGTGATCATCGGGCAACGCATTTCCCACATCAGTTATCGGGTGGTGAAAAACAACGGGTTGCCATAGCTAGAGCCCTTGCGATGGAGCCAAGTGTGATGCTCTTTGATGAACCAACCAGTGCTCTTGATCCGGAAATGACCGTCGAAGTATTGAAAGTTATGAAACAACTGACTCATACGGGTATGACGATTATCGTTGTCACTCATGAGATGAACTTTGCGAAAGAAGTTTCTGATACAGTGATCTATATGGATAAAGGTGAAATCGTTGAAATCGGTTCACCAAAGGAATTTTTTGAAGAAACTAAAACTGCTAGAGCAAGACAATTTCTTGCCAACATGCTTTAATCGAAAGGAAATAAAACAATGAAAAAACTATTTGTACTTATACTACTTGTGTCAAGTCTTATCGCTTGCGCACCCAAACCAACAGATGAAAAGGTATTAACAATTCTTACCAGCTCAGGATATCCTCCATATGAAATGGTAGATGTTAATGGAAACTTATACGGATTTGATATCGATCTAGGGAATGCCATTGGTGAGCTTCTTGGCTACACTGTTAAATGGGTCGACATGGATTTTGATGGAATTATTCAATCGCTGAATGCGGCTCGTGGAGATATGGCGATTGCAGCTATGAGCCCAGACCCTGCACGTGATGTTTTATTTTCAGACAGTTACTACATTGGGGATGATGAAAGTCCATTCTTTGTTTTGACAAAGGTGGATAGTGGCATCGCTTCTGCTGCTGATTTCTTAAATAAGACTGCAGGTGTTCAAATTGGAACGATTCAAGAAGCTGTTTTAAATAAAATGAAAGATGAATTAAGTATTACACTTGATCCTCGTAAAGATGTTTCTCAAATGGTTCAGGAAATCATGGTCGGGCGTATTGACTTTATTCTTGTGGAAGCACTTGTGGCGGGTGAATATGTCAATCAGTTCCCACAATTAACTCGTTTTGAACTTGAACATGAAGCCGCTTATGCTTCAAGTGGTACTGCCATTGCTCTTCCGAAGTCATCGACCAAACTTGATGATGTCAATCAGGCATTAGCAACACTTAAAGAAAATGGTACATTGGATCAGTTGATTAAAAAATGGTTTACAGAATAGAAATGTCAAGCTTCGGCTTGACTTTCTTTTTGAAAGAATATGATTTGAAATCCGTTCATTTGTGGTATAATACTTGCAGGTGATAAATATGGCAAATGAATACATTTTACTAAAACCACACGATGAAGCCATAGGTCAAATAGCTCTTACAAAAGAAGCGTTTGAACTTATTGCGAAATTTACCCTTGAAGACAATGAGCATATTGAACTAGATTCTCCGACATTGCGTAAAGCACTGGTCTGTAAAATCATTGATAATAAACTAAACATTAGTTTGGACATCAAGGTTCGATATGGTCAGAATGTAAACACATTAACGGAACGATTGCAGAAAGCGATTGTGTCAAATATCTCAAAAATGACAGACGTTAAAAACTGTAGAGTGGACATATCTGTGGTAGGATTTATCTTTGGCACCCATTAGGGTGCTTTTCAATGTCACTATAACAATTGCTTGATTTATGATAAAATAGAGGAAGTCTATGGAGGAATTTTATGACGAGTCGACGTAAAGCGCGTGTAAACGCAATGATATGTTTGTATCAATACTTTTTGACCAAACAGGATATCGAAGATATTTTTGAAAACATTGATGAAACGGTAAGCACTGAAGATCCTTTTCTACCTTTATTTGTGCCGGAAGAGAAGATTCAGACCATGCTCATTGATGCTATTGATCATCATGAACTGATTGAATCGAAAATCAATGAAAAATTAAATGACTGGTCATTTGAGCGTTTGGGTTATATTGAACAAGCCATTCTCTTTCTGGCTGCTGCAGAGATGGTCTATGAGGTGGCGGATAAAGCCATTATCTTAGATGAAGCTGTTGAGCTGGCAAAATTGTATGGTGATGATGATAGTTACAAACTCATCAATGGAGTACTCGATCAGCTATGAGTCAATCCGTTTGGACAGTTACAAACTTAATTCGTTTTATCAAAAAACGATTAGAAGCTGAATCGTCGATTCAGTCTGTTTCTGTGCAAGGAGAAATCTCAAATTTCGTGGCCCATCGGAGTGGCCACTGGTATTTTACATTAAAAGACGCTCAATCACGTTGCAGCTGTGTTATGTTTGCACGATCTGCCTCTTCAGTTAAAATAAAACCTAAGGATGGCGATCAGGTCGTTGTCGTAGGGAGTATTTCTGTATTTGAAGGTAGTGGATCGATGCAACTGTATATTTCACAGATGATGCCAACCGGATTGGGCGCTTTGTATATTGAACTTGAGAGAATCAAACAGAGGTGTGTTGAAAAAGGCTACTTTGATTCAGCACAAAAGAAGAAGCTTCCGATGTATCCAAAAAACATTGGGCTGATCACTTCCGTCGATACCGCTGCCTATCATGATGTGGTTTCAACCCTTGCAAGGCGATGGCCTATGGCATCAATCAAGCACTTTCCATCGGCTGTACAAGGGGAAGGATCGGTTGATCAACTGATTCAGGCAGTTAAAATAGCTGATCAGTCTTCGCTTGATGTTATCCTTCTGGTTCGGGGCGGTGGATCAATTGAAGATTTATGGTCCTTTAACAGCGAATTACTCGTAGAGACTCTCTTTTTAGCTAAAACACCCATCATTAGTGGGGTTGGGCACCAATCTGATATTACATTGGTCGATTTCGTCAGTGATGTACGAGCACCTACACCAACGGGAGCTGCCGAACTAGCAGCACCGAATCAACAGGATATTTCAGAGCAGTTGAGTAAATATCGATCCCTCATGGAATATCAGATGAAGATGATGCTGAATCAGTCTATGCTTCGCTTTGATCAGATTGCGGGACATCCGCTGTTTGTTCAAAAGGATTACCTGGTGTCCAAAAGACAGCATCAGATTTCTGTCATTCGAGCGTCTATGATGAAAAAGGTTTCCGAGTATAAGCAGATGTCCCATCAGCTGTCGATCATCCGACAATCGATTCAGCATAATGCACAGAGCTTAATCGGTAAAAAACGTTTGTTACTAAATAGAGAAGAGTCAAATCTTCTAAGTTCAATCAAACAATTTCAGACAAAGAATACCTTTGAACTCACGATGAGTCGAAGAGTATTAATGAGTCTTTCACCCAATGAAATCTTAAAACGAGGCTATACGTTAACCTATCAGGATTCCGTACTAATCACACGGATGGCCTTACTGCAGACAGATCGACCACTTAAGATTACCTATCACGATGGAAGTGCCATCGCGACACAGATTGTCAAAGGAGATGACTATGGAACAGATGACATTTGATCAGATGATGAAACGATTACAGGA
Source organism: Erysipelotrichaceae bacterium (assembly GCA_003510215.1). Lineage (GTDB taxonomy): Bacteria > Bacillota_I > Bacilli_A > Erysipelotrichales > Erysipelotrichaceae > UBA2227. The sequence goes on along the minus strand of DOKQ01000145.1, from coordinate 5,490 downwards.
AATCGTTACCTTACTCGAGCGAAATGAAGCACCACTAGAAACTTCTCTTGAGCTATTTGAGGAAGGTTTAAAACTGTTGAATCAGTGCGAATCATCCCTTGTCGGATTTGAATCCAGGGTAACGCAACTGATGAACGATTATTCGAAAGGAAAAAATGATCATGAAAGCTCACTTTGAAGAGTTTCTACGTGAGCTGTGTGAACAGGTTCAGCCAGCAGAAATCAGAGAATCAATTGAATATTCACTATATGCCACATCCAAGCGACTTCGTCCGTTACTTCTTCTTAGTGTAATCCGGGATTATGAACAGAATGTGTCTATTGGGCTTGAAGCAGCTGCAGCACTGGAAATGATTCATACCTATTCACTGATTCATGATGATTTACCTGCGATGGACGATGATGATTTCAGGCGGGGAATCCCAAGCAATCACAAACAGTTTTCAGAAGCAACTGCGATTCTGGCGGGTGATGCCTTACAAAGTTTGGCCTTTGAAACACTGACTAATGCAAATCTTTCCGACAAAGCAAAGATTCAATGTATTCGCTCACTTTCCTATGCGGCTGGTGCCAATGGAATGATCATGGGTCAAGCGATGGATCTTGCGGGTGAGAAAACAACTCTATCCTTTGATGAAATGATGATGATGTATGTTGGAAAAACCGGACGTCTTTTTGCCTGTGCCCTTGAAATGGGTGCTATTTGTGCAGGTCATACGGAAGATCTTGCCTTACTTACACGCATTGGTGAGAATCTTGGAATCTTATTTCAAATGCAGGATGATGTTCTTGAAGCCACAAGTGATGAAGCTACACTGGGAAAATCTCTAAGTGATCAGCGTCATCAGAAATCAACTTCCGTTTCGTTAATCGGAGTTGAAGGTACCAAAGAAAAGATCAACCGTATCTATCAGGACATTCTTGATGATTTTAGCCAGTTAACGCAGCCGTTAAAACATACGAGAAGTTTGATTGAACATATACTACAGCGAAACAGCTAGGAGGGATCGTATGGATATTAAAACCATTGAAAATCCGTTGTTTCTTAAGCGCTATTCATCACGTCAGCTTAAAGAACTGGCATCGGATATTCGTTTGTTTCTCATTGATAATGTATCAAAAACCGGAGGTCACTTATCAAGCAATCTGGGTGTCGTCGAACTGACTATCGCGCTTCACCTTGCATTTAATGGGCTTGAAGACAAACTGATTTTTGATGTCGGTCACCAAAGTTACGTTCATAAAATTCTGACTGGTCGTGCCAGCCGTTTTTCGTCACTTCGTCAGTACAATGGACTGTCAGGTTTTCAGAAGCGGGAAGAATCACCGTATGATTGCTGGGAAGCCGGACATTCTTCAACCTCATTATCTGCAGCCTTAGGATTTGCCCTTTCAAGAGACTTAAAAGGGCAGTCGCACCATGTAGTACCCATCATCGGTGATGGTGCATTGACTAGTGGTATGGCTTTCGAAGCATTAAATCATATTGGTGCAGCCAAACGAAACATGATTATCGTTTTTAATGATAATGATATGTCTATTTCAGAGAATGTGGGGGCGATTACCCAAGGTTTTAGCCGTCTGCGCTCCTCCAAGTCCTATAATACACTGAAACATGATATCAAAGACGTATTAAAGAGCAATGTCATCGGTAGTGGTATGCTCAAAGGTATGCAGAAGGTTCGTGATACGATTAAATCGGCTGTTGTGGACTCTTCTATCTTTGGTGAGATGGGACTTGACTATCTTGGCCCAATTGATGGTCACGATATCAAACTGATGACAAAAGCATTTGACATTGCCAAAAAACATACTGGTCCAATTGTGATTCATGTATGTACAATTAAAGGTAAAGGATATCTTTATAGCGAAGTTGATAGGGAAGGTAAATGGCATGGTGTTTCTCAATTTGATCCGGACACTGGAACTTCAACCATCAATTTGCCACCCAATCAGTACGCCTGGTCGTCGGTAATCAGTGAAACACTCATCGACTTGGCTAAAAAAGATTCCCGCATATGCGCTATAACTCCAGCCATGATTACCGGAAGCAAACTGGAAAAATTTTTCGCGCTTTTTCCTCACCGTTCCTTTGACTGTGGGATCGCGGAAGAACATGCCGCAACACTGGCCGCTGGACTCGCTATCAGTGGAAGCAAGCCATTTTTATCGCTATATTCCTCGTTTTTACAGCGGGCATATGATCAGATCAATCATGATATCTGTCGCATGAACTTGCCAGTTATCATCGGAATTGATCGGGCCAATCTGGTGGGAGAAGACGGAGATACCCATCATGGTGTTTTTGACATAGGAATTCTTCGACCACTTCCAAATTTAGTTATTGCAGCCCCAAAAGATGGGGATGAAGCACGTCAATTACTCCTAAGTGCTTTGAATCATTCAGGTCCCTTTGCAATTCGTTATCCCCGTGGTACAACACATATTACTCCACAACACCAAGGTGATTCCCTTGAAATCGGAACATGGGAAATAAAACAGCATGATCAGGCGAAGTGCATTCTGATATCCTATGGTCCTGATTTACTTCGGTTTGAAAGTCGGATTGAAACCAATCAATTACCTGTAACGATGGTGAATGCACGATTTATTAAACCCATGGATTCGCTGATGCTCGAAAGGATCTTTGCATCGAATCTACCTGTGGTAATCTATGAGCCAGATATGAAGGCGGGTGGACTATCAAGTGCCATCAGTGAGTGGGCTATAGATCATCAAGTGACTTCAAGAATCATTCGTATTGGGATTGATGATGTCTTTGTGACGCATGGTTCTGTTGCCCAACTGCGTCGTCAGGAGAAAATCGACACGAATTCTCTGTTTGATGTAATAAAAGAGGTTATCAGTTCATGAAGCGACTGGATATTGCACTCAGTGAGATTCATTTGTGCTCACGCTCTAAAGCAAAGGACCTCATTGTTTCAGGGAAGGTCTTCGTCAATCAGGCGAAAGTTATAACACCTTCGCACATGATAAAGCAAGATGATTGCATTGAAATAAACCAGGATACTTATGAGTTTGTCTCGCGCTCAGGGTACAAATTGCTTGAGTCTCTGCAATCTCACGCATTTTCTGCCGTAGGTAAGCATTGTCTTGATATTGGCGCTTCAACCGGTGGATTCACTGACTGTCTCTTGCAGTTTGGTGCAGAAAGTGTGGTGGCCCTTGATGTAGGGACATTGCAACTGGATAATAAACTGCGCGAGGATCCACGAGTGATCGTTCGGGAAAATACCAATGCGAAGTATATGTCACCTACTGATTTTCCACAACCATTTGATGTGGTTGTGATGGATGTTTCCTTTATCTCAATCAAAGTTTTTTTTGAGCGTATTGCCCCTTTATTAGCCTCACAGGCTCAACTCTTTATTCTCATTAAGCCTCAGTTTGAGGTGGGTCCAACTCATTTAAACAAACATGGGATTGTTAAAAATCAGCGGGTGATTCAGGATTGTCTTCAGGATTTTCGGCTCTATTTCAAACAGCAGGGATATCAAATCAAATCCATTGATCCTTGCTCTGTGTTGGGTCGAGGTGGCAATCAGGAGTATATCGCGTATTTAACCTATATACGGGAGGAATTCGATGCTAAGACAGATCACAGTAAAGAACTTCATCTTGATTGATGAATTGACTCTTGATTTTCCAAAAGGTATGAGTGTGTTTACTGGTGAAACCGGAGCTGGTAAATCACTTTTGATTGATGCCATTTCAGTCTTGATTGGTGAACGGGCTTCTTCCTCTATGGTTCGTACTCATAGCGATACAGCCTGGGTGGAAGGCGTCTTTGAAATCGAACCATCAAGTCCAGCCGGTTTGCTCGCTCAGTCGATTGGGGCTGATCCCACAGATGTTATTGTGTTTTCACGTAGTATTTCACGGGATGGCAAAAGTGTGGCTAGAGTCAATGGAAAAATCACACCGTTATCCGTGATTAAAGAGATACTATCTTCCGTAGTTGACATACATTCACAACATGATACTCAATATTTACTTAATGATAAATTTCATGAGTCATTACTTGATGAGTTTTCGAATCATACAGAACTTCTTGAGGAAACCAAACGATTGTATCGTAACTATGCAACACTGATGCAGGATGTGAAAAGTAAAAGTGAACATGAGTTTAACGTAGATGACATCGATTATCTTCAATTTCAGATTCAGGAGATTGAATCGTTTTCTCCAACCGTTGAGGATTATCAGGAGTGTATGATTACGCAGAAGCAAATGATGTCCTTTGAGAAAATCAGTCAGGTTACTTCCTCGTCCATTGATTTACTTGATGGGAGTGAAGGGGTTAAAGAAAAACTCTTTGAGGTCAGTCGACTTCTATCGGGTGTTCATGAAGAAGAAAAACTTCAGCAATATGGATCTTCACTCGAATCATTGTATTATCAGATTGATGAAATCACTCATGATCTTTCGTCTTTTTTTGATACATTGAGCTTCGATGAGAGCATTCTGAATCATGTTCAGCAACGACTCTATGAATATGGAAAATTAAAGCGCAAGTATGGACCTTCCATTGAAGATATCCTTTTGAAAAAACAAGAGTTTGAAGAGCGCGTTTATATGATCGAACATCGTCAGGATATTTTAGAAAAACTGAAGGCAAATATGGATGCCAGTTATCAGTTGTTTGTCAAATCAGCCAAGCAATTAAGTGAGTCCCGCAAAACGTCCGCCAAACTTTTGCAGATTGAAATTGTGGAACATCTCAAGCAGCTTCAATTACCATTTGCGGCATTTGAGGTTCATTTTGATTCAAAGGAGGCCAGTCCGACTGGATTGGATAAAGTGTCCTTTCTTATATCCATGAACCCGGGAGAACCTTTGCGTCCACTCAGTAAAGTGGCGAGTGGGGGAGAGCTGTCACGATTGATGTTGGGACTTAAAGCGATTTTCACACGTCTTCAGGGAATAAAAACCGTTATATTTGATGAAATTGATACCGGTGTATCCGGAGTCGTTGCTTCGAAGATTGGCTTGAAGATGCGTACCATTGCATCGGATGTACAGGTGTTATCCGTATCTCATCTGGCTTCCGTTGCTGCCTATGCAGATACTCATTTTCTTGTCCAAAAAACACAGGATCAGCTGACGACCACGGATATTTTGGCGTGCGATGATACTTCTAGGTTGCAGCAAATGGCATTGATGGCCTCTGGCTCGACGAGTGAAGCTGCATTATTGGCCGCAAAAGAATTATTTGATTTTGCGCAACGTGAGGTTACGGTTAACACATGAGTGCACGTGTCATCTTTCACATTGATATCAATGCCTTTTATGCAAGTGTAGAAGCGATCTTAAATCCGGAAATTAGGGACAAACCGATCGTTGTTTGTTCCAATCGTCGGGGGTCGGTTGTAACTACGGCCAATTACATTGCACGTAGCTTTGGCATTAAAAGTGCCATGCCGTTAAGTGAGGCATTGAAACTGTGTCCGGATGTGGTTGTGACGGGTG
>DOKQ01000121.1 GCA_003510215.1 Erysipelotrichaceae bacterium | reverse complement strand
TGATGATTCGAATAAAAGTTCTTGTTGTCAAAGAAGTGCTTCACTTGCTCATTGAGGATGACGGTATTGGGTTTACATCCGAAAGACTTCAGGAGGTACAGAAGTTGCTGAGTTCTGAGTATAATGATACTGATCATATTGGAATCTATAACGTTCATCGCAGACTCGTTTTGCAATATGGAAAACTCTATGGAATCAATATTACAAGTGTATATCAGAAACGGACGACTGTGACCATTACGTTGCCACTAAGACTGAAGGAGGACACAAATGATTAAGGTAGTCATTATTGAAGATGAAGAGTTACTTAGAAAAGGGCTCATTTATACATTTGATTGGCAATCGATTGGATTTATTGTTATTGGTGAAGCAGAAAACGGAGCAGAAGGTAAACGCCTAATTGAGCAGTTGAACCCGGATGTTGTTGTTACGGATATCAAAATGCCTCTGATGGATGGACTTTCGATGCTGCAGTCCATTGAGAAGCGAGATTTTGAGACAATCATTATGACTGGATTTGCAGAGTTTGAATATGCGAAAAAAGCAATTGAGCTAAGTGTATCTCATTTTGTTTTAAAGCCTATCGAGGATGAGAAACTGCTCGAAATATTGATGAAAGTAAAAGATTCTGTGAGCAAACAGAAAGAACTGATGTTCTATAGAAAAGGTATCCATGAGGAATTTTTTGTTGATCTATTTGACGGGAAAAAGGAGGTTATCAGCCAAAACAACTCCAATAAAATTGTTCGAAAAACCATTGATTTTATCCATGAACACTATCATGAAAAAATTTCTTTGAAACATATAGGAAAAGGAATTGATATGAGTTCTGGGTACATAAGTCGTACATTCAAAGAAGTTACTTCATTTAATGTCAACGATTATATCAATCGTTATCGAATATTTAAATCGATTGAACTACTCAAAGAAGACCGATATCGTCTTTATGAAATTGCAGAGATGGTTGGATTTCGAGAGTACAAATATTTCCACCATGTGTTCACCCAGTACATGAAGTGTTCACCTAAAGAATTCATGGTTGCTATTGAAAATATGTCATCTTATGATCAAAGTAAAAGGGCTGTGTAGGCCCTTTTAGTCATCAGTTTTTTTCGCAGTCACATAGTTAAGAAAAACGGTTTGACCATCCTCAAAAGTAACAGTTATAGGTTCACCTTGTGGATCCAGTATCTCCTTGCGAATCACCGTCACAGATCTAATGCCATCTACTTCCTCAATGTTCATAATAGCTAGGTAATTACCGTCTTTGACCGCATTCTTATTAGTTCTGACTTGATAGGTACCACTTGGCATATCCTCACCTATCAGATAGATGCCCAGAATATAACTGTCATTGACTTTCTCTTTAGGGGCAAGATCCTCCGAACGATAAATAATCATATCCTTGGAAATAAGCATTTGCTCCTTATATCCGGAGGGTGTAAATGTAGTGAAAATCTCAAAGTCTTCAGCAATAAGTAAGCTGCCCATCTTTCCGGAATCATCATTGTACTCATAGAGTTCAAATCGACCCATTTTATCATATGGATAGGCAACCGCAATGTACTCGACAGCCGGTAAATCAGGACCAATCAAATCACTTGAATCAAGACGCCACCAGATACGTGGCTGCTCCCCAGTGATTGCTTCATCACTGGGGTCTGAAGGTGGATTTGGCTGAGGTACAATGATAGGGTTATTTTCATTTGGTTCAGGTTGATTTTTTGAACAGGAAAAAAGTGGAACGGAAATTAGCAATAAAAATAACAGATATTTCTTTATAAGGTTCCTCCATGACATTTAATGACAATATCATACACCCGATGAAGCTGGTTTTAAAGTACTATTCGATATGTTTAAGAAATTACTCTTTGATAAGATTTTCTTTCCCATATGTTTTCTCCACAAACTCGACAGTGCGCAAAATCATCTGTTTAAGCACATCCACATTGATATGATCAAGTTTTGAAACATAAACACAGGATACTCCATTCGTAGTTTTACCTAAGGCTTTCAGAAGATCATCATTTTCCTGTTCAATATAAAGATATAGGGTTAGTTTGGCTTTCCTTGGTGAAAATCCGGTAATCATGGCATCCCCAGAATGCTTGGTTTTATAAACATAGTGATACTGACCAAAGCCAATCATGGTTTCTCCCCACATGGTTGGTTGCATCCCGGTGGTCTCAGTATAGATATCCAAAAGCCTAAAAGCATCCTCGCGCTTCCACTCAGGCTCAATGGTCTGTAAAAACTCGGTCACCTTAGCATCGGTTGGTTTTGTTTTGCATTCGTACATAGAAATACCTCCATATAGTAATTATAGAGCATTCATTTGACTTGTAACTATATTTGCATCTTGATATCCATCAATGAAAGTGTCTAGTCAGGTCTTATGAATAAGTCATCTAGGGAAGAACAACACAAAAAAAACACCGGTTATCGGTGTCAGTTTTTGCCTACTGGCAGGAGTAGCAGGAGTTGAACCCGCATTAACGGTTTTGGAGACCGCTGTTCTACCATTGAACTATACTCCTACATGGTGACCCGTACGGGGTTCGAACCCGTGAATGCATGCGTGAAAGGCATGTGAGTTAACCGTTTCTCCAACGGGCCATGTCGGTAGGCTTTAAAATAATATCATATAGATGGAATGATTTCAATGTTTAATTTAAAAATGTTTGTGAATGTGGGATTGATTGCGTATAATTGAACTGAGGTGATGATGTGAAAGAAATCATGGATGCATTTGGGATGAAACGTTCACTTGTCCGAATGACGCATGAAATTATTGAACGAAACAAAGGAGTAGAAAATGTAGTTCTACTTGGAGTCAAGACTCGTGGAGCCACATTGGCCAATCGAGTGGCACAGCTTATTGAACAGTTTGAAGGGGTGAGTGTCTCGGTTGCTGCTTTTGACATTCGTTATTGGCGGGATGACATTGATACAGCAGGACTCGACATTCCACAATTACCCATAGACATTAAAGATAAAGTGGTTGTACTCATTGATGATGTTCTTTTTAAAGGCAGAACAGCACGAGCTGCCATGGATGGTATTATGCATTATGGACGTGCTAAAGCGATACAACTGGCAGTCCTTGTGGATCGGGGACATCGTGAACTACCTATTCGAGCAGATGTGGTTGGGAAGAATGTACCCACAGCGATCAATGAGGATGTGAAAGTTTTCCTGATGGAAGACGATGGGCAAGAAGGAGTGTATATTATCACTCCATCGGAGGAATAAGAATGAAGATAAATCAAGAGTACATTAAAGAGTTTTCTGCCAAACTTTTGGCTATTCCAAGTCCAACAGGATACTCCCATAAGGCGATTGAATTTCTTAAACAAGAAGCGGAATCTTTAGGGTTTGACTGCAAGGTCAATCCGAAGGGAAATCTGATGATTTATGTTTCAGGGAGCGACTCCCAAAAAACCGTAGGCATTAGTGGGCATGTGGATACCTTGGGATTAATGGTGCGATCCATCTCCTCTTCAGGAACCTTGAAGGTTACCAACCTAGGAGGGCCGATTATTCCTACACTTGATGGCGAGTACTGTACGGTCATCACCCGAGATGAAAAAATGTATAGTGGAACGATCCTATTTACTTCCCCATCTCAGCATGTACATAAGGATGCTTCCAGTGGTGTAAGAAATATTGATACGATTGAAGTTCGCCTTGATGAAATAGTGAAGAACAAGGAAGATGTTGAGAAACTTGGTATCTTCAATGGTGACTTCGTGGCAATTGATCCCAAGACAACATGGACTGATAGTGGATTTATCAAATCCAGATTTCTAGATGATAAGATTTCAGTGGCTATTATGTTTGCGGTATTAAAACAGTTAAAGGAAGAATCCATTCAGCCAAAGAATAATCACATTTTCATCATTTCCACATTTGAGGAAGTGGGGCATGGGACCTCTTGGATTCCAGAGGAAATCGAAGAGATGCTTGCGGTGGATATGGGTTGTATTGGATTGGATCTTTCATGCACTGAATATGATGTTTCCATCTGTGCAAAGGATTCCAGTGGTCCCTATGATTATCAGATGACCAGTGATCTGATTGACCTTGCCAAAAAGGAACAATGTTCCTATGCGGTAGATATTTATCCAATGTATGGTTCAGATGTCAGCGCTGCACTGCGAGCGGGACAAAACATTAAAGGAGCACTCATTGGTCCCGGTGTGCACGCATCCCATGGGATGGAACGCACCCATATGGACGCCATCATATCGACGATGAAACTTCTTTATGCTTATATAAAAAACTAAACGGCACCTTGATGCCGTTTTGCTTTTAGATATAGTTTTTAAGATTTGCGTCTGGATTATATTTTGGAACAAGTGTTGAATTGCGACTTGTCAGAAGTACGGTGACTCCAGGACCATGACCGGCAATAAAGCTATCGCCATGAATGATAACTCCTAATGTTCCTGAGCCTTTCAGATAGTCTGGTCCATGATTGTTTGCGTGATCTTCAATAAAAACCAGATCACCAAATTTTAACTGATCCAACTTCAAAGCTTCCAATGTTTTCGGATCGCGTGTCATAATGTCATAATCTCCAGACATCATGGTTGAACTTCCCAATCCAGATCCCATAAGGTAAGCAGGAATCACTGCCGCAACACCAACTTCAAGTTTTCCATCTTTTTCACTGATATCCAGCTTATCCAACAGGCTTGGATCCAGATTCATACAGATTACATCCGGATAGTCGACCAATTGTAATCCCTGACCAAACGATTTAATCAGGATCTTATCATCCACTGCCAACTGATCGAGAACAGAATCATCAAAATAGACCATGACATGATCTGCGCCACCATGCTTTCCAGTCACAACACCCAAGGCACCTTTGCCATCACCGGTAATCACTTTTGCCACATTGCCGACACAGGCCAAAACATTCAATGCAGCGTCTTCGTTGGCATCCGCATTTTTCATACTCACACCTGGTTCGACATGATCTCCCATCAGTCCCATACACACATCGCCGATTTTTGCGTTGTACGTAATGGCGGCTGTCGCGGGGAGAATGCGTGGCACACCATCACTTCCGATACGATAACCCGGTTGTCTCATCACAGGATGGTGAATGCGTCCTTGAACGGATTGCATAACTAATTTTTCAATATTTGTTTTTAACATAATTTCACTCCTAACTCTTATGTATTATCATACTGAAAATGAGTGCAAATGAAAAGGGAAAGTCCTATAATAAAGATATAAAATTTGAAAGGGTGATGATATGCCTTGGATTATCGGTGCCATACTACTGCTTTTTTTTATCATGTTACTACCAGCGAAACAAAGAAAAGACATGGTATGGATGAAAAAGTATACAGCTCATCGTGGCTATTTTACACAGGATCAATCTATCCCGGAGAATAGTTTGGCTGCATTTAAAGAAGCCATAAACCGAAACATGAATATTGAATTGGATGTTCGCTTGGACAAAGATGGCGAGCTGATTGTTTTTCATGACGCTACCTTAGATCGCATGTGTGATGTTATTGGACAGGTTGAGTCGCTGGATCATGCACACATGAGCCAATGGTATCTGAAGGATTCGATGGAAAAAATCCCAACATTGAAGCAGGTGCTAGATCTTGTGGATGGGAAAGTGGGCCTTATCATCGAAATTAAACCAACAAAGCAGATTGAGCGGGTATGCAAAAACGTTTGTGCAATGCTAGATCAGTATCCTGGGAAATTTGCGGTTTGCTCATTTCATCCGATGATTGTCTTTTATTTTAAGAAGCATCGGCCTCAGTATATTCGCGGTCAGATTATTGAACCGTTCTTTGGCAAAAAGGATGTTAGTTTGTTTAATAAGTTTTTTCTGTTAATCAATGGCTATAATCTTTTAACGCAATGCAACTTTGTCAGCTATAAGTTCAATCTTGCTCCTTATTTTCGATGGATGAGATTTTTATCAGGATACATGATTGTTTGGGCAATCAAAGATGACCAGTGGTTAAAACGTCATGAAAAGAAGTATGATGGCATCATTGTGGAACATCTGAATTGATTCTTAGGGTAAAAAAGCACGAAAGATGAAATATCGTTTTATCAATTGGATACAGTATTCACTTATTTTGGATAAGTGCTATAATAATGGCTGTTAGGCAGGATGAAACATGAGAACTCTTAAAAGTTTATTGTCTGTACAAGGCATATTACGTAAAGATCAGATTGTCGGACCGATACCTTCAAGTAAGGAAGTGTATAAGCGAACGTTCAAAATTGCGTGGCCAAGTGCCACCGAAGCAACACTGATCAGCTTGATTGGGGCTATCGACATGATGATGGTAGGACAGCTTGGGGCAGGGTCAATTGCAGCCATTGGTATAACAAATCAACCCAAGTTTATTTTAATGTCGGTTGTTTTAGCTCTCAATATCGGATTAACCGTGATTGTATCAAGACGTAAAGGACAAAAAGACCATGAATCCGCCAATCGCACCGTTCGAAACGCGATTGTTATATCAATTATATTGTCCGCAATATTTATGACACTGGGCTTTGTTTTTGCGGAGCCCATTTTACGCTTTTCTGGAGCCACAAGTGATTACATTGGATTATCTGTTGATTACTTCCGAATTGTTATGGTTGGAACCTTTTTCTTCTGTATCTCATTGACCATTACTTCTGCCCAACGGGGGGCGGGAAACACAAAAATTTCCATGAAAACCAACATTACAGCGAATATTGTCAATGTAATTTTGAACTATCTGCTAATTAACGGTATTTGGATTTTCCCAAGACTTGAAGTTCGAGGCGCAGCCTTAGCTACAGCCATTGGAAATATCGTGGCGATGATTATTGCCATCTATTCCATCAGTCATAGTAAGGACTTCCTTCGGTTGTCCCTAAAACAGGACTGGCGACTAGACAGAAAAACCGTCTGGTCGATTGTGGATATAAGTAAAACAGCGCTGGTAGAACAGATCTTTTTACGTATTGGCTTTTTAACCTATGCCAAGGCAGTTGCAGGGCTGGGAACCATTGCCTTTGCGACGCATCAGGTGGCAATTAACGTGATGACCATTTCGTTTGCCATAGGGGACGGATTGTCCATTGCGAATTCATCGTTGGTTGGCCAAAGTTTGGGAGCAAGACGACCGGATATGGCAATTTTGTATGGGAAAGTGTCTCAACGCATTGGTGTACTCATTTCCATAGTGCTGGGTTTACTCATCGCTATATTCCGTTCGAACATTATCCAGTTATTCAATCGTGACCCGCAGATTGTGGAGTTAGGATCTCAGATTCTGCTGGTACTGGCTGTGATTATGTTATTTCAGATTGCTCAGGTCATTACGATTGGTTCACTTCGAGGGGCAGGGGATGTTCGCTTTGTGGCAATGATATCTTTAGTAAGTGTCACCTTTATGCGACCGATTCTGACATATTTATTTGCCTATACCATTGGACTTGGATTAATTGGGGCTTGGATCTCCGTTTTAATGGATCAGGTGATTCGCTATTTAATTGGCAAATGGCGGTTTACTCAGGCAAAGTGGACGAGGATTGAAGTGTAAGAAAGGGCTTAAGTTCACAATTTATCATAGAAATCTTATTGATAATGGGGTATAATAATAGAGGTTAAGAAAACAAATAGGAGGAAACAATGGCTAAGAAATTTATGACTATGGATGGTAATACAGCTACTTCACATATTGCGTATGCATTTACAGAAGTTGCTGGTATTTATCCAATTACACCTTCGTCGACCATGGCTGAACTCGTTGATGCATGGGCTTCGCAAGGACGCAAGAACATTTTCGGTTCTGTTGTTAAAGTTATTGAAATGCAATCAGAAGGTGGCGCTTCTGCAGTAGTACATGGTGCTTTGCAAGCCGGTACTTTATCAACAACTTTCACAGCTTCTCAAGGTTTATTATTAATGATTCCAAACATGTACAAATGGGTTGGGGAACTTCTTCCTGGAGTTATCCACGTATCTGCTCGTGCATTAGCAACACGCGCATTGTCGATTTTTGGGGATCACCAGGATATTTATGCAGTTCGTCAAACCGGATTTACCATGATTGCTTCTCACTCAGTGCAGGAAGCCATGGACTTGGCAGGTGTTGCTCACCTGACAGCAATCAAGGCATCCGTTCCTTGTATGCATTTGTTTGATGGATTCCGTACATCACATGAGATTCAAAAGATTGAAGTGATTGATTATGAAGATTTAGGTAAAATGATTGATGAAGAGGCGTTGGAAAACTTTAGAGCTCGTGCCCTTAACCCTCATACCAACCCAATTACACGTGGTGGTGCTGAGAACGATGATATCTATTTCCAAGGTCGTGAAGCTCAAAATACTCACTATTCAAAAGTACCTGCAATCGTTGCGGATTACATGAAGAAGATTTCAGAGCTTACAGGTCGTCATTATGCGCCTTTTGTATACTATGGTGCTGAAGATGCTGAGCGCATTATTATTGCGATGGGATCAGTCACTGAAACAGCAGCAGAAGTTATTGATGCATTAAATGAGCGTGGCGAAAAAGTGGGTATGATTAAAGTTCACTTGTACCGTCCATTCTCGATTGAAATGCTTAAGGAAGTATTGCCTGCTTCAGTTAAAAAAGTGGCAGT
>DOKQ01000113.1 GCA_003510215.1 Erysipelotrichaceae bacterium | reverse complement strand
TATGAGTTTGAAGAAAAGCCGAAAGAACCAAAAAGCAATTTAGCTTCCATGGGGATTTATATCTTCAGTTGGAAGCAGTTACGCAAATCATTGCTACAGGACTTAAAGGATGATAAATCAGATCATGACTTTGGTAAGAACATTATTCCAGATTTCTTATCGACAAAGAAAAAGCTGATGGCTTATCGTTTTAAAGGTTACTGGAAGGATGTCGGTACCCTGGACAGTCTTTGGGAGTCGAACATGGATTTACTTGATGAATCAAATGCACTTGATTTAATGGATCCAAGTTGGAAAATTTATACTGAAGACGTTGCTGCTCCTCCACACTTTGTGCAAGAACATGGTAGTGTTGTTCGTTCCATTGTCAATCAGGGTAGTGTAATCAATGGTCATGTAGAAAATTCAGTATTATTTACCAATGTAATTATTGAGGAAGGTGCAGTCGTAAAAGATTCAGTCATCATGCCGAATGCAGTGATTGGTAAAAACGCACGTATTGAACGTGTTATTATTGCTTCAGATATTGAGATTTCAGAAAATGCAGTCGTCGGCAGTGCGGATAGTGAGCACATCGAACTGATTGCAAAGAATCGATAGGGGGTAAAATATATGTGCAATGCATTAGGAATTATTAATTTTGAAGATAATTCAGTTGATGTAACTGGATTAGCTGATTACCGCCCGATACCTTCACTTACATTTATGGGTCGTTATCGTTTGATTGACTTTGTTTTATCAAATATGACGAATTCGGGTATTTCGAATATTCAGGTGTATGTCAAGAATAAACCTCGTTCGGTGTATGAGCACCTTGGAACAGGTAGACATTATAATATCAATTCAAAGCATGGTAAACTGAGAATTATGCATGGTGAAGAGCCTATTCAATCACCCATTTACAACACGGATATCAATGCATTTAAATCAAATATTCAGTTTATAGAAGAGGCGAACCGGCCATATGTTATCATTGCTCCAAGTTATCTTGTTTACACAATTGATTTTAATGATGTTTTGAATTATCATATTGGATCCAAGGCAGATGTTACAGTGATTACTAAACCTACAGATCTGGCGAAAACGTCTTTCATCGGATGTGAAACACTGATATTGGATAAGGATAAACATATCGTTTCGGCTGAAGCCAATCGAGGTAAATACAAAAATCGGAATATTTCTCTTGAAGCTTATGTCATGAAGAAAGAACTGTTTCTAGAGTTAATTGATCTGGCTCAGAAGACAAGCTCACTCTTCTGGCTAAAAGATGTATTGCGTGACAATATCGATCGATATAACATGAATGCATATATTCATCGTGGCATTGTATATCCAATCAATAGTTTGGCTGAGTACAAACGAGCCAATCTTGAACTTACGGATTATCATGTGAGCAAGCAATTATTTGATCAAGACTGGCCAATAATGACACGGACGAGCGATACTCCGCCAACACACTATGGAAAAACAGCGTTGGTTACCAACTCATCTGTCGCTAATGGATGTAAGATTGATGGAACCATCATTAATAGTGTGATAGGACGTGGTGTTACTGTAAAAGAAGGAGCTGTAGTGATTGATTCTATCTTGCTTCCGGGTGTAACGGTTGGTAGTGGAATTCATTTGGAACAAGTGATTGTGGATAAGAATGCTCGCGTAACTGAAGTTAGAGAACTAAAGGGAACAGCAGATAAGCCTGTGTATGTAAAACGTAGAGATCGTATTTAGTTCAAGGAGGTTGAGTATGAGAAAAATAGCCTTTGTAGCATCAGAAGGTCTTCCGTTTATAAAAAGTGGAGGTCTAGCGGATGTGATTGGTTCATTACCCCAAGCGCTTTTAAAAAAGGGGTATGAAGTGAGTGTGTTTTTACCAATGTATTTAAAGATTGCGCAAAAGTATCGTGATCAGATGATTAAGAAGTGCAGTTTTACAATAAAGGTAGGAAGTATTGATTCTGTTGCAACCATCTTTGAATACAAACCCGAAGATGTTACGTATTATTTTGTGGAACATGCAGGATATTTTGAACGGGAAGGCCTTTATGGCTATCCGGATGATGGAGAGCGTTTCGCGTTCTTCTCTCATGCAGTATTACGCATGTTTAAGGAATGTGATTATTTCCCGGATATTGTTCATTCACATGATTGGCATACGGGAATGATTCCTGTATTAAGTCGAATTTTCTATGGCAAAGATTCACGATATGTAGCTATGAAACAGATTTATACGATTCATAATTTAGCGTATCAAGGCAATTTCCCGTCGGAAATGCTTGATAGCTGCCTGGGCCTACCTTATTCACTGATGCAGGATGGAACACTTCGTTTTCATGATGGCCTTAGTTTCATGAAAGCAGGGATTCTCTATTCTCATAAAGTGACAACGGTTTCGAACACCTATGCTCAGGAAATTCTGACTCCTCAATATGGTGAGAAGATGGAAGAGGTTCTCAAGTTCCGTCAGTTTGATTTGTGGGGTATTGTGAATGGGATTGATGTTCAAGATTGGGATCCAGCTACAGACAAATATTTGGCAGAAACTTTCTCGGCAAAGAAGTTAAGTGGTAAAGCAAAGAACAAACTAGCAATTCAGGAAGAACTTGGATTGCGTCAAACGAAGGATGTATTGCTCGTAGCGATGGTTTCGCGTTTGACTTGGCAAAAAGGTGTCCATCTGCTTGTTGAGAAAATGGCAGATGTCATGGGTTTGGATTTACAACTTATCGTTTTGGGATCTGGTGAACATCATATGGAAAATCAATTAAGGTATATGGAAGAGAAATACAAACGGCGTATGGTCTTCTATGGAGGGTATAATGAAGAGTTGGCTCATCGTATATATGCTGGGGCTGATTTGTTTTTAATGCCTTCATTGTTTGAACCCTGCGGAATATCTCAATTAATTTCCATGCGTTATGGAACCTTGCCTTTAGTGCGGGAAACCGGTGGATTAAAAGATACTGTTCGACCTTTCAATAAACATACGCTGGAGGGGACAGGCTTTACCTTTACTCAATTTAATAGTGATGACTTCTATCATGTTTTGCGTTTAGCGCAAGATACCTACTACCTTGATAAGAAGAGCTGGAAGAAACTGGTACTTAATGCAATGGAAAAAGACGTGAGTTGGGAAAACTCCGCAAACCAATATGATCAAATGTATAAGGAGTGTTTTAAATAGGGCGATTATGCCCTATTTTAGTGGAAAAAATGTAAGCGCTTAATTTGTGAAAAACTACACATTATTGAGGATAACCGTTGTATCAGATGTAATAAAATGATATAATTTACTGTGGTTAAGGAGGAAATTGCATGGCAAAACAAACCGTAAAAGATCTTAATGTCAAAGGTAGTAAAGTCATTGTCAGAGTTGATTTTAATGTTCCTATCAAAGAAGGTAAAATCAAAGATGACAACCGAATTGTACAAGCACTTCCAACCATCAACTATTTAGTTGAACAAGGTGCGAGAATTGTTTTAATGTCCCATTTGGGAAAAGTTGATCACAAGGATCCAGAGAAAAACGCAGCAGATAAAGCAAAAAATAACATGGCTCCTGTGGCGGATCGATTAGCTGAACTTGTGAATACAAAGGTTACATTCGTTGATGAAACTCGTGGTGAAAAACTTGAGGCTGCAGTCAATGCGTTGAATGATGGTGAAATCGTTGTTGTTCAAAATACACGTTATGAAAAAGGTGAAAGCAAAAATGATCCTGAGTTGGCCAAATACTGGGCATCTCTTGGTGAATACTTTGTTTCGGATGCGTTTGGGTCCGTTCATCGTGCTCATGCTTCCACCGTTGGAATCGCTGAGCATCTTCCAAGTGCTCTTGGCTTTTTAGTAGAAAAAGAAGTTAAAATGCTTGAGGCAGCCGTGTACAACCCAGAAAAACCATTCGTGGCTATTCTTGGTGGTGCAAAGGTTTCTGATAAAATCGCTGTGATTGAAAACTTGTTAAAAATTGCGGACAAAGTTCTCATTGGTGGCGGGATGTCATACACATTTTTGAAGGCTCAAGGAAATGAAATCGGTAAGTCGCTTCTTGAAGAAGATCGTCTTGACTTAGCTAAAGAATTTTTGGCGAAAGGAGCGGGTAAACTCATCCTTCCTGTTGACCATATCGTTGCTGATGCGTTTGCGGAAGATGCAAATACAGCGGTTGTTGCCAACGAAGAGATTCCTGCTGACTTTATGGGGTTGGATATTGGTCCTAAGTCCATCGAGTTGTTTAAGAAGGAACTTGAAGGCGCTAAAACTGTTGTATGGAATGGCCCAATGGGCGTATTTGAAATGAAGCCTTTTGCAAAAGGAACACTTGAAATCTGTAAAGCCATTTCAGAGTTGCCTGGAGCTATGACGGTGATTGGTGGTGGAGATAGTGCTGCTGCCGCAATTCAGTTAGGGTTTAAAGAAAAGTTTAGCCATATTTCAACTGGTGGTGGAGCTTCCATGGAATTTATGGAAGGGAAGGCATTACCGGGAATCGCAATTATTCAGGAGAAAAAATAATGAGAAAACCAATTATCGTAGGAAACTGGAAAATGAACAAAACCATTAGTGAAGCAGTTAGTTTCTTTGATGGAATTAAAGGCAAACTGCATAATGATGCAGATTTCGGCATCGGCGCACCGTTTCTTACGCTAAAAGACAGTGTGTTGGCTGCAGATGGATTGTTCGTTGCGGCGCAAAATGTTCACTTTGAAGAAAGTGGAGCATATACTGGTGAAGTATCGCTTCCGATGTTACAAGAAGTGGGAGTTTCCTGGGTGATCTTGGGTCATTCAGAGCGACGTCAGTATTTCAATGAAACAGATACTGATATAAACAAAAAAGCAAAGAAGTGCTTGGCAGCGGATGTTACCCCAATTATCTGCGTGGGTGAAACATTGACTCAGTTTGAAGCAAATGAAACAGAATCTGTAGTACGTACTCAAGTTAAGGGTACTCTTGATGGTCTTTCTGTTGAAGATGTGAAAAAACTAGTCATCGCATATGAGCCGGTTTGGGCTATTGGTACGGGTAAAAACGCTACTAAGGAAATTGCTCAAAATACATGTGCAATTGTGCGAGACGAAGTTAGAGTGCTTTTTGGTGAAGATGCTGCTGAGGCAGTGCGTATTCAATACGGTGGTTCAGTTAAGCCTGATAACATCGCTGAATACATGGCTGAAGCGGACATCGACGGGGCTTTGATTGGTGGAGCTTCATTAAAAGTTGATTCATTTTTAGCAATCGTAGATGCTGTTAAGCAATAATTACAGGAGGAAAAAATTATGCCAATTATTATTGATGTTTATGCTCGTGAGGTTATGGATTCCCGTGGGAACCCAACAATTGAAGTAGAAGTTACAACTGATTCCGGTGCGTTTGGTCGTGCTATTGTTCCTAGTGGTGCATCCACAGGGGAACGTGAAGCTTTAGAACTACGTGATGGAGATAAGACTCGTTTCTTAGGTAAAGGTGTTTTAAAGGCTGTTGAAAATGTAAATGACATTATTGCAGATGCTGTGATTGGTTTGGATGTACGCGATCAAAACCTAATCGACTATACCATGATTCAACTTGATGGTACTAAAGATAAGTCAAAATTAGGGGCAAATGCTATTCTTGGTGTTTCTATGGCAGCCGCTAAAGCAGCAGCTGATTTCTATGGAATGCCACTTTACAAGTACTTGGGTGGATTTAACGGGAAAACACTTCCAGTTCCAATGATGAATGTCATCAATGGTGGCTCACATGCGGATTCATCCGTTGATTTCCAAGAATTTATGATTATGCCTATCGGAGCATCAAGTATTAAAGAAGCTATCCGTATGGGAGCTGAGGTTTTCCATGCACTTAAGAGTGTATTGAAAAAACAAGGTCACATTACTGCTGTTGGTGATGAAGGTGGATTTGCTCCTAACTTGCCAAGTAACGAAGCTCCACTTGAAGTAATCATGGAAGCGATCGTTGCGGCTGGTTACAAACCAGGTGAAGAAATTGCATTAGCAATGGACGTTGCAGCCAGTGAATTCTACGATGTAGAAAAAGGTGTCTACGTTCTTAAAAAATCCGGCGGTCAAGTGATGACCACAGATGAACTGATTGATTTCTACGAAGGTTTAGTTGATAAGTATCCAATCGTTTCAATTGAAGACGGATTAGGTGAAAGAGACTGGGACGGATGGAAGAAGTTAACAGATCGTCTTGGACAACGCATCCAAATCGTTGGGGATGACTTGTTTGTAACTAATCCTGCAATTTTAAAAGAAGGAATTGACCGTGGTATTGGAAACTCAATCCTTATCAAGGTTAACCAGATTGGTACACTTTCTGAAACATTTGATGCTATGGAAATGGCTAAAAAAGCTGGTTATACTTCTGTTGTATCCCACCGTTCAGGTGAAACAGAAGATACAACGATTGCTGATATCGCTGTTGCATTCAACGCAGGTCAAATTAAGACAGGTTCAATGTCACGTACCGACCGTATCGCAAAATACAATCAGCTTATCCGCATTGAAGATGAACTAGCTGAAGTTGCTGTTTATCCAGGAAAAGCTACATTCACAAACCTTAAGTAATTACATATTTAAAAGGCGCTTCTTCATATAAGCGCCTTTTTCATGCTCTCTATTAGAATTAGATGATTATCTAATCATTTAAGATAATATTAGTTCAAATATATAAATGTATAATATATAATATAAATACCAAATAGAGAGAGGAAAATATATGAAAATACTCAAAAGGCGTGACTTTCGTGATTTGATGATTGGCAAAGCGATTTCAATGATTGGAAGCAACGTTCAACAGTTTGCGCTTTCCCTTTATGTTTTATCCACAACTCAATCAGCTACCGTGTTTGCATCGATGTTAGCTATTTCAATACTACCAAGAATTCTACTATCTCCAGTGGCAGGGGTTTTCGGTGATTGGTTTGATCGAAAGAAAACGATTGTTCGTCTGGATGTAATCAATGGTTTACTCATAGGTAGTTATGCATTATACTTTTATTTGAATGATGGTTTAAGTCTATGGAGCGTATATTTGCTTGTTATTCTTCTAGAAATTATCGAAGTTTTCTTTGGAAGTGCTATGGGTGCGGTTATTCCTAGTATGGTGAACAAGGAAGATCTGATTGAGGCTAATCGATCCCGTTCGATGATCATGAGTTTGGCAAATATGATGGCACCTGTACTTGCCTCAGCAATCTATGGAATGTTTGGCTTATTCGTTGTTCTGGTAATGAATGCGCTTAGTTTTCTTGCGTCAGCTTTTTTTGAAAATCGAATTGAGATTCCTACATTCCATAAGCAACCTGCAAAAATTGATGTTGGTTCATTTAAGGTTGATTTTCTTGATGGTTTGCGTGTGCTTAGATCTCATCGAGTTCTGACAAATATTATTGGTTTGGGAATATTTTTAAATTTCTCATTGAGTCCTTTGTTTAGTGTCGGTATCGTTGTCATAGTTATGGATGTACTTAAAGCATCAGAGTTCGAGTTAGGATTGATTATGACGATAAGTGCTGTGGCTATGTTTGTGGGACCATTACTTCTTGGTAAGAAAGTACAGCGGATTCCTATGGGACAGCTTCTGATTATGGCTTTCTTCACAGTTGGGATTCTAATTGTTTTAATGTCTGTGGTATCACTGAATGCAACGATTCAATATATTGGGTATACCCAAGCCATTGTGGCTTTGATTGCATTGCTTATGTTTCTAGTGGCTTTATTAACCACAGTGGCAAACATCGCGGTAGGCACCTTGTTCGATACATTAGTTCCAAAGGAATATTTTGGAAGAGTTGGGTCTGTGATGAACATGTCCTTAATGGCAACGATTCCATTAGGTCAAATACTCTTTGGGATTTCAATTGACCGCATCTCAGCACCGATAACCATTCTTGTGGTGGGTATCATCACCTTATTGGCTACGTTGTATTTTAAGAATATTTTCATCGAAAAGGAGAAATCACATGATATACAAGTTCTATCCAGTTGAAAGCAAGATCGTTGATTTACTTAGTTTTCCAAAGTGTGTGCGTTTTATACAAGAACCAGAACATGAGAACCAGAATATGCTTGAGTTTGTTTCTGAAAAACTCATTGAAGAGTTTAAAGAGATGGAGATGGCTCTAAAACCATACAAGAAGCAGATTAGAAACTTCTACTTTGATGAATTTTCTGTCCCTGAGTTTATGATGAAAAGTGTCTCTGTTTTTGGTCATACATCTGCTTCGTCTTATTTAGAGCATATTCAGATACTAGATCAAAAGATGATTCTAAAAAGTATTTTGACTAAGCTTTACCTTGTGAAATTTGATTTAGAAGTTGTTGATGAGACTATCATTTATGATTATGTGGAAAGTGTTGAAAAGCAGATTCAACTCATTGAATCAATGGATGTTAGTGATGAAGAAAAATGGAAGTTATCAAGTTTGCTTAGACAACCAAAGCAAGTCGTTGGTGAGTGGATAGCATTTATGAAATCAATTGAACCATTATTTGAAGAATATTATCAATGGAAGATGGAAAAGGTGATAACGTTTGGACAATATCTTCAGGAAAAGTTGAATCTCACGGACGAAGATGCCCTAGATAATTTGACAGATGGTTTAGTAAGTAAAAAATTGATTCCAACAGAAAATTTTCTTGTTTCATTTGTTGAACCGATTAATATTGAAATCAATGTATCATCCTCAGTTCCATATCTAAAAATGGGAGTGGAAATAGAAACGTTTTTACAAATTAAAAAGGAAATCGAAGAGAATCAACTAAAAGATCGAGTTAATATCTTTAAGAACCTAGGGGATAAGACTCGTTATGAAGTGGTTAAGCTTATCGCACAAGGGGTTGAGTCCGCAAAGGAAATTGCTCAGACGCTTAATGTTTCTCAACCAACAATTTCATATCACATGAATCATTTATTATTAAGCAAAGTCATAAAGCTTGAGCGAGTTGATTCAAAGTTTGTTCACATCGTAAATTTTGAGCAATTGAAACTGACATACGAGCAAATGCTCAAAGATTTTGGTAAGTAAATTAGATGGTTTAGATAAGGGGATACATGAGTTTTATCGTATAGGAAAGAGGTAAGGTTATGAGCGAACGGTCAAAAGCTACTTTGCAGGCATTGTTTGTGACATTTCTATGGTCTACATCATGGATATTTATCAAATTTGGATTAAAGGAAATTCCAGCTCTGACATTTGCAGGCCTCCGATATACGATTGCGAGTTTTGTTCTTCTGATTTGGATTATGCGTCAAAAGTCTATAGGTGAGTACACTCGGTTAAAGTCAGTGGATTTTTACCTCATAGTAGTTTATGGGATACTGTTTATTTCGCTTACCCAGGGGGCGCAGTTTCTAGGGTTGAGCTATATGCCTTCTGTTCATGTCTCATTGTTTCTGAACTTGTCACCGCTTGTGGTTTTGGTGTTAGGAAGGATTTTTCTAAAGGAAAAACTGAACTCAAAACAATGGATTGGACTCTTTATCTTTGTTGGTGGTATTGCGTTATATTTCTATCCATTCAGTGATTTAATTCAGTACCAGACTGGAATGATTGTGATGACATTTGGACTTATATTCAATGCATCAGCTACTGTATATGGTCGTTTTGTGAATCAGAGACTAACCTTGCCTACGATTCATTTGACAGCGTTAAGTATGGGTGTGGGAGGAGTTATTTTACTTGTGGTTGGTTTCGCTACTCAAGGTTGGGTAGAATTTACGTTAAGCAATTGGCTGATTGTGCTCTGGTTGGCAGTGGTGAATACTGCTTTGGCATTTAATCTTTGGAACAAGTCGTTAAAGGTGTTAAGTGCTCTTTCCGCGAACCTAATAAACAATACAATGCTCATTCAAATAGCCTTGTTATCCTGGCTTCTGTTAAACGAAACTCTGACAGTGGTTGAGTGGATAGCGGTGGCTTTAGTAGCGGTAGGTGTGGCTTGGGTTCAACTGTTTCGACTGAAAGTTAAGGTATAAGTGATGAAGAACAATGATGTTGTAATTTTGTTTTCTATCTGTTACAATAGTAAAGCATTAAAGAAAGGAGGATTCCCATGTTTATAGATATTCTCTTAATGGTAGTTGCAGGTCTATTGATACTTTTATCCCTATTGCAAAGCGGAAAATCAGATGGAATTAGTAGTGCATTCACGGGTAGCGGCGGTCTTAATCTGTTCGCAAATGTGAAAGAGCGCGGTCCTGAAAAGGTATTGTCTCGATTGACGTTAGTCGTTGGAGTATCCTTCTTTGTATTAGTCATTTTAGTACGTATTATTTAGGCCATCAGGCCTTTTTTTATAGAAACGAGGTGAAGAATATGACACTAAAACAACGAATTATTTCCATGATGGAGCAAAGAGATGTAGCTCCGATGTCCGTAACCGAATGGGCAGAACATTTGAATATGACAAGTTCAGATGATTTTTTGCTTCTTCAAAATACTCTGAAAGAACTCGAAGAAGATGTAGAGGTTGTATTAAGTAAGAAGGATCGTTATATCCTGGCTGAAGAAGCCGGAGTGATGAAGGGAACACTATCTATCCATCCAAAAGGGTTTGGTTTTGTGGATGTGCAAGTTGGTGAAGATGTGTATGTGTCTTCTAACAATATGTTGGATGCTATGCATAAGGATGAAGTCATTGTCAGAGTCAATCCATCGAAGGAGAAACTTCGCGATGGTGAAATCATCAAGGTATTGAAACGCAATACACAGAGTATTGTTGGTACGATGAAAACTGTTAAGGGGAAACTGTGGTTTATTCCAACGGACGAACGATTAAAGGATAAGGTTATTTTCAAGGGTGGTCCATCAATGAAACTGGTTGATGGACATATGGTTGTGGCTAAAGTCACAGCATATGAGCCGTCCATTAAAGTTGAAGCAGTTCGCATCTTAGGTCATGAGAATGATCCAGGTGTGGATGTTTTAAGTATCCTTCTTGAAAAAGGTATTGAACCAAAATTCCCTCAGGAAGTAATTGACCAGGCAAATACATATGGTGAATCTGTTGATGATCTAGGTCAGCGTAGAGATCTTCGTGATCAAATGATTATTACTATCGATGGTGAGGATGCTAAGGATTTAGATGATGCTATTAGTATAGAACGGATTGAAAACGGATATCGATTGGGAGTTCATATTGCGGATGTATCTCATTATGTAACTGAAAATAGTCCGTTGGACATCGAAGCATATCACCGTGGCACATCTGTCTATGTGGTGGATAGAGTAGTGCCTATGTTACCTCATGTATTATCCAACGGGTTATGTTCTCTGAATCCACATGTCGATCGCTATGCGATTAGCTGTGTGATGGAAATTGACAGTGCTGGAGAAGTAACGGATTATCAGATTTTCCCTTCGGTTATTTGTTCGAAGTATCGTATGACCTATACAAAGGTGAATCAGATGATTGATGAAGATAAAGCTTCCTTAAATGAATATGCTGAGATTGTCGATATGGTAAATATCATGCATGAGTGTTCTCTGATTTTACGTTCACGACGGGATAAGCTAGGTTCCATCGATTTTGAAATGGATGAGGCAAAGATTATTATTGATGATAAGGGGCAAATCAAAGACATTCAAAAACGAGAACGATTTGAAGCAGAGAAACTTATTGAAGATTTCATGGTGTTGGCCAATGAATGTGTCGCAAGACATACAAAATGGGGTCATATTCCCTCTCTTTATCGAGTGCATGAATCTCCTACTAAAAAGAAAATGCAGGCTTTTGCAAAGATGGCGTCCATTATGGGGTATCGCTTAAAAGGCAGCCTTGAGGACATTCATCCGACGGTACTTCAGAAAGTGCTTCGACATTTTGAGGGAGATGAAAAGTTTCCGGTTATCTCAAAACTGATGTTACGTAGTATGCAGAAGGCGGCCTATGATCCTTCGCCCATTGGCCATTTTGGTTTGGGATTGGAAGATTACACACACTTTACATCACCGATTCGTCGTTATCCTGATTTGGTTGTTCATCGCATGCTTCGTAAGTATGTATTCGATACGAGTAATTTTGATAAGATGTCAGCAGATGAAGCCAGATTGGTTGATATTGCGAAGCAATCTTCAGAAAAAGAACGAAACGCGGTTGATGCTGAACGTGAAGTTGAGGATATGAAGAAAGCTGAATACATGGAAAAACATGTAGGAATGACTGCGTATGGTGTCATTAGTTCTGTGACCAAGTTTGGTTTCTTTGTAGAACTTGAAAATACCATTGAGGGCTTAGT
>DOKQ01000114.1 GCA_003510215.1 Erysipelotrichaceae bacterium | reverse complement strand
TTAGGGAATACAGTCACTGTTGGTCAATATGTGGACTTATTGCTGGTGTTGTCCTTGCGGAATCAGCCTACGATGGTTGATTGGATTTTCAAGGATGTCCGCATCTTGGCTATTAAGGATCGAAATGGGTTGAACATGGATGAAGCTAAGGCACAAAAAATTCCTGCACTCATTCTGTTTGCAATTAATCAAAGTGATGCACAAGACTTCTATCGGGCACAGAAAGCAGGACAAATCAGGTTAGTAGCGCATGGGTTGGATCGGATCGTTGCAGATGAAGCGCTCAAGAATGAATCCAGTGAGTGCTGGAGTCAATTGTATGAATGAGTTTGATTTTGGTTTGTTGCAGCCATATGTGGAGGATGTCATGATAACCGACATTAATTACAATGGTGTAGATATTTGGATTGATCATTTAAGTAAAGGGAGATATCGGGTTGAGGGGATAGAACTGACAGCACATTGTGAGCAGTTGGCTTATAAGTTCGCCAATTATGCTAATTTACCTTTTAATACAGTTCATCCGGTGGTTGAGTCCGCGACTAATGAATTACGAATCAGTTTGGTACATCCAAGTGTTAGTAAGTACTTGAGTATCTCCATACGTAAAACACCCGCGATTTTGAGACTGACACCGGATGTGATTCGTAAGCAGAAAATAGCACCATCATGGGTGCTGGAATTTCTAAAGCAATGTGTCAAATATCGCTGTAACATACTCGTGAGTGGATTACCGGGGTCAGGGAAGACTGAGTTTGTAAAGTATCTTTCTTCGAACATTGATCCTAGTCAAAGGGTGATTACGATTGAAGATACCTATGAACTGCGCTATGGTGTTTTATTTCCGAAGAGTGATTGTGTTGCATTAAAAGTGAATGAATACTTTGATTACAGTAGTGCCATCAAAACCTGCTTAAGACAGCGACCTGACTGGATGCTTGTTTCAGAAGTCCGAGGCAAGGAAGTTGTTGGTTTACTTCAAAGTGTGTCCACAGGAGCAAACTTATTATCTACGTTACATGCTTCGAGTGCTTTCATGATTCCTAAGCGTATGTTGCATATGTTTGAAAGTGTTGAGCTTTCCAACGAAACCATTATGCACATGATTTGTGAGTCTATTGATATAGGGGTTCATATGGAAGCACTTATTACGCGAAAAGGTGTGCGAAGATATGTAAAGGAAGTCTGTTGCTTCTATGTTAAGGATGATGAGATTATGATTGAGCCTATTTATCAAGTATCCGTGGGACAGACGGATTATTCGATATGGCCAGGCAAACTTTTGCAGAAGAAGCAATGGTATGAAAACTGTAGAAAAGGAGGGAAAAGTGGATGATTATTTTCTTGCTTCTTGTGGGCTTTTTAGCCATTTATCTGGTTGGCAAAGACCATCTATCCTTTTCTGAGCTATCTACCGTGTTCGTTGGGAAAAAGTGGTATAGCGCTTTTATGACACCGCAATATCAGTCATTTGTTATTCATTACATTGTCTTGAGCTTATCTATTCTTGCACTGACGACCATGTTTCATTTGTCAGTAAAACACATGATTCTTCTTCTGATTATCAGTTGGTGTGGTTTACCCCTTGTGTTACTTTATCAGCTAAAATATAGGTTTTATGCCAATGAGTTTCACCAGTGTACTCAGTTTCTTCAGCATTTTCTAGCTCACTTTAAAACACATCAGAAAGTATTTCTTGCTTATAGTGAATCGAAATCGTATGTGGATGAACGGTTATTACCCATTGTGGAATCCATGATTGAAGTTATTGAACAAAAAGGAGACGTTCTTTCATCATTCCAGGTGTTTTATGATTTATATCCTCATTTTATTGTTAAAAACATTCAAACGTTTGTGAGCAGCTGTGAAATGTTTGGAAGCCTTGGCAGCCATGATGCTATTGAACTGTTGGAGGATGATATAGATGATTGGATTGAAGATACAATGATTTGGATTGAAGAAAGGAAACGGATGAAACAGCGAATGATTCTGCTTTGTCTGATGTCTTGTGTAATTGCATTACTAAATCAGTCTATGTTAACCAGTTTCTTTGATTTAACTCTATTTGATATCTATCACCATGTGATTACGGCATTTCTTCTTGTCGTCTTTGTCACGATTCTTGTTGCTTTTCGATTGCTATCCTCTCGTTGGATCGTTATGGGTGATAAGGTATGATCTGGATATTTAAGGGATCAGTTATATGTATACTTATTGCGTTTTATGTGAAGAAAGACATGGTTATCAACGTATTGGCTGAGGAAGATATCGAAAAGCTGGTGATGATGACTCAATCCATATCTTATCAGAAGTTCGCAACTCAAAGAATTTACAAGTGTATGGTAGCATGCTTGCTTATTGTCATTGCTATACTATTTGATTATGATCTGGCCATGATTAGTGGGTCATCACTTCTTGTGTTTGTGGTATACAAACAACCGTATTGGCGGATGAAACTCAAATTAAAAGAGTATCGTAAAAAACTTTCGGAACAATTTCCGGTTTGGCTTCGTCAATTGCAGATTCTACTTCAACATAATACGGTCATGGTTGCTCTTGAACTATCCATTCCGCATTCTCCTTTACTGATTCGTGGTCATTTAAATGAACTTGTAGGAAAGCTGAGAGAGAATCCCCGTAAATTATCTGTGTACAATGAGTTTTTGGCAGATTATCAGTGTGTAGAAATTGTCAGAGCGATGAAACTGTTGTATCGATATAATTCAGTAGGACAGCAGGATGCCATGCATCAGTTAAATCGCATGATATCTACGACAGGCCGATGGCTGAAAGAAGCCCGGAATGAAAAGATGAAATCGTCTGATTCACTTAGCCAATGGTGGGCAATGGCTCCTTTGGTGGCGGTAACTGGCGTTTTTATAGTTATGATGATGCAAACGATTGTGTTATTGCTCGAAAGGAGGTGAAATAATGAAAGCATTTTTTGAAGAGTATGGACTTGTCCTTGTTGTGACAGTCATCGCGGTAGGTATGATTGCCTTTTCCGAAGAATTCAAGGTAACATTGCGTGAGAATATTACCACTCAATGGACAAGTATGTCAGAGGTTGGTAACTGATGAAAGGGGGATTTGAAGTTAGTCTGGTCATATTGTTTGGTATGACATTCATTCTTATTGCAATGTCATTTGTCAAAGTTATGGCTGATTACCATCAGGCTCGACTTTTTCAGGAGAGCATTGTTTCTCAGATAGAGTCTTCTCATCGATATGATGAACAAGTGCAAACCAAGATCGATGACATGAAACTTTGTGAGTTTTGTCATTACTCCATTAATCAGGAGGTGTCGAAGCGCTATCGAGTCATGGTCTTCTTTCCTATCCGAATTGGCGTTCTTAAGTTTGATTCTTTTGTGAAAATTCAATCGATAACAACACCAGTAAATTAGGCAGGAAACTGCCTTTTTTAGTCTAAATCATGGTAAAAATTGAGTAAATAGTGTAAACTTGTATTGAACTTTAGGAGGATTTTATGATACTAACCGTTGATGTTGGAAACTCAAATCTGGTGGCCGTCATCTATGATTTGAACAAGCAGAGAATCTATGATGAACGGCTGGAAACACAGAAGGAAAATGTGGTTAACTACTACAAACAGTGGTTGGATCAGTTATTTTCAAAAAAAGTTGACAGGGAAACATTGACAGGTGTTGTACTTTCGTCGGTTGTTCCAGCAATTACAGATGATTTGGTTCATTTATTAATGGAATATACCGCCCTTGATATTTATGTGGTCTCGGCTTCAAAACTTCGCGATTTTAAGATTCATCTGAAAGAGCGTGATCATATCGGTGCTGATTTCATAGCTACCAGCTATGGAACAATGGCGAAATATCCATTACCTGCGATTGTTGCGGACTTAGGATCAGCAACGAAAATCAGTGTCATCAATCAACATAAAGAGTTTAAAGGTGGAGTGATTGTCCCAGGGATTGGGATTTCTAGTGATGCACTCGTTCGTTTCATCCCTCATCTGCCTGCCGTTGATTTGACACTTCCAACTCACGTGATTGGTTCAGATACGATTGAAGCGATGCAATCCGGAGTTCTTTATGGGGCGATTGCCACAGTGGAAGGTCTTGCGGATAAGATTGAAAAAGAGCTGGGTCTACCTGTGACACGATTAATTACTGGAGGCTATGCGAAAATCATTTATCACGCCATGCCGGACTTTACTTATGATGAGTTTTTGCTTAGCGAAGGTCTATATGAGATATTTATAAAGGAGAAAGAGTAACATGAAATCTCGCGATATTACAATTAACGCTATGTTTATAGCGATTACAGCCATTCTTGCACTGGTTCCAAACCTTGGAATCATTCAAATCGGTGGAATTTCGATGACCATCATTCACATACCTGTCATTGTTGCAGGGATTGTCTTTGGTTTTCGAAGTGCGGTCATCACATCATTGGCATTTGGGGTTTCTTCTCTTGTAGTTGCACTTACCCGTGGAGCCACTCCAGTCGATATGTTGTTTATCAATCCAATTGTTTCTGTCTTTCCACGATTGCTATTTGGTCTTTCTGTAAGTGCTGTATGGAACATGATTAACAAGTTTAAGATTCAGCAGGACGTGCAAGTGGGGATTACAGCTTTTATTACAACACTTCTTCATGCAGTGTTTGTTCTAACTGTTCTAGCTATTTTCCTTGGGCTAGATGGTAGTATTTTTGATCAGTTTAACGCCGTTATTGCCTTTGTCCTGTATGTCATTGTACAAAATACAATTTTCGAAGCTGTACTGGCGGTCATACTCAGTATGCCACTGGTTCGAGTACTTAAAAAAATCCACAGATAATGTGGATTTTTTGTTAGAATTTTTTAACGCGACCAAGTCCAATGGTCCCAGGTCCTGTATGCGCCATGATGATGGGGAAGATTGGACGAATCATAATATTTTGCTGAACGATATCCTGAAGTTGACCAGCGACAGTATCTGCAAGTTCACGAGCGTCTGCTTCCACTACATACCAGTGATACTCATCATGATTCTCTACATTCGTGACGGATTCAAGAGCTACCTGAATGGCTTTCTTTTGGGTTCTGACTTTGTCTAGAACATCAATTCCTCCATCTTCAACTTTGAGGATAGGTGTGATCTTTAATAGATTTCCAAGAGCTGCTGCTGCACTTGAAATTCGGCCACCACGTCGAAGAAAATCGAGATTATCCGGGATTAAAGCTGCATACATGTAGGTGTTATGTTCAATCATTTCTTTGACCTCTTCGAGCGAATGTCCATTTTCTAAATGCTTCCTTGCTTCTTTGCAGATGTATTGCAATGGATATGCCACCAGCTTGGCATCCACCACGACAATGCGATCGTCATACTGAGCTGCTAGTGCTGAAGCACTTGAAAATGATCCGCTAAGCTTAGATGAAAGGGGGATATAAAGAATGCGCTCAGCCACCGTAAGTGCTTCTTCCCACTGCTGAAGCAACTCGCCTACAACCGGTTGTGCTGTTTTTACAACGGCTTTATTCTTCATTTCCTGAATTAATTGTGACTGTGTTAAATCGACTTCTTCTTTATACGAGTGCTCATTTACAGAAAGTGGCAAACGGACAACACGAAGGTCAAGCTGTTTAGCTTCCAGTTCACTTAAGTCAGCTGCCGAGTCTGTCATGATCATATACTTTTTCATAGTCTACCTCCAGATTACCTTTCTATTTTATCCTATATTTACAATTGTGTACAGTGTTTACAATTGAAAGTTGTGTGAATAATGAACAACGTTTCTACTTTTTTAAAAGAAAATTGATGAAATCAATGGATAGGGCTTTACAAAAGTGCCTAAATACAGTAAAATTACCCTTGCAACTAGACATGGCGGTCGTGGCGAAGTTGGTCAACGCACCGGATTGTGGCTCCGGCACTCGCGGGTTCAAGTCCCGTCGATCGCCCCATATTTGCAATGAAGACACCCAATAGGGTGTTTTTTTTAATTTAAAACTTCAGAACAACTATTAGAAGTCAAGCCAGATTTTAATTATCTTTGTAAACGAATTTTATGATTGATGTCAGATGAGACTATTTAATTGACTGAAATGGTTGCGAAGATTCTTTGAATGGAGTAACTTCCTCTTTTTTGTAGTCAGAGTTATATATTCTGGTGTACAATACACATATGAAAAGAGGATGTATATGAAAATATTTCTTCGCAATTTTTTGATTGTCGTACTTTCCCTTACAGCATCAACGATTATTACTATATGGTTAAATTCAATAGGTTGGCAAGAAGCTACAACGGTGCTTATTTATTTTCTTGCTGTATTCTTTGTTGCTACACAGACGCAAGGGTACATCTACGGTATTTTGGCATCCTTTTTATCGGTTGTCATTTTCAATTACTTGTTTACAGAACCATATTACACACTTTATGTCGATAATCCGGAATATTTCTTCACATTTGCTACTATGCTTGTTGTCTCTGTTGTGACAAGTTCTTTTTTTCAAAAACTATCAATTCAACATCAGATTGCAATTAAAAATCAAACCGATTTACGCTTACTTTTGGATGTTTCCAAGCAACTGGTGGAGAACATGGCACTCCATGACGCTTTGTATCTAATCCAAAACAGATTACAATCTGAGTTTCAGACTGATGTTTTTATTTGGATGAATGAACTATCAAACCAGGAGCCATCCCTTCTGATTGGATGCAATCATCTCAATCGTCAGTTTGAGCAAGGAATATCAGATAGCTTGGAGTCCAATGAGTTTATAAAAAGAGAGTCAAATTCAAGGAAGAATTTGTTTCATTACTTCATTCCTGTCAGATCGAAGGAGCGAGGTGAAGCGGTGCTTATCGTGTGCAATCAGAATTTATCGAAAGAACATACTGAGTTACTTAAAGCAATTACTGCTTTGGTTGGTGTAGCGCTTGATCGAAGACTGTTTACGATAAAACAGCATGAATCATTAATGCAAATTGAACAGGAGAAGTTGAGAGTTCAACTACTATCCGCCATTTCACATGACTTAAGAACTCCATTATCCAGTATGATAGGATCAACACATACACTGAAAGAGCATTTGATGACATTGGACTATCAGGTGACTCAACAATTAATCGAGTCCATAGAGCTTGATGCTACTTGGCTACTTGATTCAGTAGAAAACATTCTTTCAATGATGAAACTTCAGGAAACTTCATTGACGCTATCCACTCAAATGCATGTAGTGGATGAAATTGTGGAAGAGGCCTTATCAACGTTTCCCTCTCTAGAGGCAACGCGAATTTCCACAAGATTGCCAAATGAAGTTGTATTATTCCCGTGTGATCGATCACTTATGGTTAAAGTACTTATCAATTTAATCTCTAATGCTCTGAAGTTCTCTGAAAAGGGTAAGCCTGTTATATTGAATGTTCGCAAAAAACAGCAGTTTGTTATTTTTGAAGTGATAGATGAAGGTATAGGATTAAGTGATGCACAAAAAATACGTGTATTCGATCGGTTCTATTCGGTTAAGTCACCATCGTCCCGGGCGGGCTTAGGTTTGGGATTATCCATATGCAAATCAATTGTAGAGGCACATCACGGTTCTATTCGAGTTCTAGATAATTTACATCAGGGATGCAAGTTTGTTGTTACTTTGCCAATGGAGAAATAATATGAAACACAAAATACTAGTTATTGAGGATGACATGTCAATTTCTAACTTTCTCGTTACTTTGTTACGAGCAGAAAATTATGAAGTTATCTCTGCTTCTGAAGGTCGATTGGGATATCATTTATCACTGAGTCATCAACCGGATATTATTATTCTAGATCTTGGTCTTCCAGATATCGACGGAATCGAATGGATTCGTCAGTATCGCAACCTGATTAATTCGATTATTCTTGTCGTTACAGCAAAGGATGATCACCCTTCAAAAGTTGAGGCACTCGATCTTGGGGCTGATGATTATCTCACAAAACCATTTAATCCTGCTGAGTTACTTGCTCGCATCCGAGTAGGCTTAAGACATCGGTCATCTAAGGATGTGAGGGATGTAATATTTGAATTTAAAGATTTAAAAGTGAATTTGCAGAACTATGAAGTAGTTTTGCGCGGCTCGACTGTTCATTGCACACCGATCGAGTTTCAGTTGCTTGCTTATCTTATTGAACATCAGGGTAAGGTATGCACATCGAATATGCTTGTTAAAAAAGTGTGGGGAGAAGAAGCTCAGGAGAGTAACCTTGCAAACCTGCGTGTTGTGATGGCCAATTTAAGAAGAAAAATTGAGAAGGATACTGCTTCGCCAGAATATATTGTTACAGTACTTGGTGTCGGCTATCGATTCGTAGGATGAATCTTTATGAAATCTTTATAGGGTGTTAATGAATCTTAACACCCTTTTTATATGCATTCATTTACACTATAGTTGGAGGTACTTATATGGAAAA
This sequence comes from Erysipelotrichaceae bacterium, assembly GCA_003510215.1. Classification (GTDB taxonomy): domain Bacteria; phylum Bacillota_I; class Bacilli_A; order Erysipelotrichales; family Erysipelotrichaceae; genus UBA2227. The sequence goes on along the minus strand of DOKQ01000114.1, from coordinate 6,372 downwards.
AACGATAAAAAATGATCCTTTACATGAAGAGTTACATCAGGCAGTTGCATGTATAGATGTATTAGACTTCACATTGGCAAAAGAACATTTGGCAAAAGCTATGATGATCAATGATCGAGCTCCACAAGTTCATAATCTTCTAGGTGTTATTTATCATCTACAAGGACATCGGGATATTGCGATGAGGCATTATCGTGCAGCTTACACGTTTGATGCTACTTATCAACCAGCGATAAAGAATATGTTAATGTGCTCGAACAATCACAGGGTACATGACGTGCCCATTTATGGTTGTGATGATTTGACTCTCGAAGAACGACTCGAGATGAAACGAGATCAGGAAAATGTTTGAATCAAAAAACAAGAAAGTAGCTATTATTGGATGTAGTCGACTTGGAGCTACTATTGCAAATCGACTCTCACTGTTGGAATATCCTATAACAGTATTGGACAAGGAAGAAGGGTCTTTCCGGAAATTATCAGATACATATTCTGGCTATACATTTGTGGCAGATGCTGAGAGTGTTAAAAGTCTTTATGAAGCACGTGTAAATGAGGCAGACATTGTTATTGCTGTCACAGATAATGATAATGTTAATATTATGGTTAGTGAAGTATGTAGTCGAATCTTTGGTGTTGAAAAAGTACTTTGTCGAATATATGATTCTTCGAAAGAACCGTTATGTCGTCAGTATCAGATCCATTTTATTGATACATCAAAATTGTCGGCGATGGAGTTTGAAAAAGCATTAGGAGGGTTTTTATGAGAACCTATCGTGTAGTCGTAGTTGGTGGTAGAAAAAAAGCCGATTATATTGTGTCGTCGCTTTTAAAACGAAAGATGAGTGTAACTGTAATTAATGATACAGAAGATTTCTGTTTGGAAATGTCCCACAAATACCCACACGCCATCGTGGCATGTGGTGATGGAACAAAACCTTTTTTGTATGAAGATTTACATATTGAAAATGCTGATATCTTTATCGCTATGATGCCATCCGACGCTGATAATCTAGTGGCTGCTCAAATGGCAAAAGAACAGTTTTCAGTGCAGAGAGTTTTTTGTACTGTATCCAATCCAGGTAATGTTGAAATGTTTAAAAAGCTAGGAATAAAGAATGTCATAAGTTCAACATACATCGTATCAAAAATGATTGAGCAACTAGCTTCAATCAAAGAAATCGACAATTATCTTCCGTTGGAAAATGGGAAAGTGGCCGTGTTAGAGTTAAAGATTGAAGAAGATTCCAAGGTTTCAAATAAGAAACTGAATCAGTTAACTCTACCAAAGGAATCAATTATCGCATGCATCATTCGAAAAACTCAGACGATCATTCCAAATGGTGATACAGTATTAATGGCCTATGATAAATGTGTAGTTGTTGTAAATGAAAAATCCAAAGATGAAGTGATTGCATACTTAACTACAGGTGCGTAATCATGAAACAATTGCTATCAAAGTACAGTCAGATTGCTTATTACACAGGAATCTTGACTCAAATTGTTGGAATCATTACTCTACTACCTCTATTAGCGATAATCTTGTATCCTGAAGATAGTCAGTTTGCCATTTATTTCTTAGTCACCAGTGTGATTGCACTAATGTTGTCTGTTTTCCTTAAAAAGTTAGGGAAAGCACATTCTACAGATGCTCTAGTGGCTGGAGAGGACTTTTTGATTGTTGTTATCGTTTGGTTGTTGGCGATGTTCTTTTCGTCTCTACCTTTTTTACTCAGTGGACAATTGTCTTTTACATTAGCCATGTTTGAGGCTGTAAGTGGGTGGACTACGACAGGGTTATCTGTAGTGAATGTTGAAGTGATTCCAAAGATTTTTCTTCTTCATCGTAGTGTTATCCAGTTTTTTGGAGGTGTTGGACTTATTCTTGTTGTATTTTCAGTGTTATCCGATACTTATGGTATGAGACTTTTCTCTGCCGAAGGTCATAGTGATCGACTCTTACCGAACCTAAAGAAATCAGCCCGCATAATTATGACAATCTATAGTTTTTACATGATTACAGGAGTTGGCTTATATGTGTTTTTTGGAATGCCGTTTTTTGATGCACTCAATATTTCGATGGCCGCACTTTCGACGGGTGGCTTTGCGGTTACTTCCAACAGTATAGCTTACTATAAAAGTATACCAATAGAGATATTAACGATGATTCTGATGGTATTGGGTAACACAAACTTTGCTGCTCACTTGCTACTATTTCAACGAAAGTTTAAAAGATACTCTCAGTGTGATGAAACCAGGATGATGTTTGTTTCAATTTTCGTCTTTACTTTGATAATATTTATTATTACCCGTCAGTTAGCAGATTTGACGTTTAGACAAATACTTTTTGAGGTAGTTTCAGCTGTGACAACTACGGGATTTGCGTTATCAGACTATTCAGTGTTTAGACCATTTTTGGTTATGACTCTTATACCACTTATGTGGATGGGGGGTGGTAGTGGATCAACCGCTGGAGGGATTAAACAATATCGTGTTGTTGCTTTCATTCGGTCGTGTAAACTATCGATTCAAAAAGCTATTCTGCCAAAGCAAGTCGTTAAGGACGTATATGTTTCTATGCCAACTCAAAAGTTATACTTAAATCCAATGGAGACTCTTCGAATACATCATTTTATCAGTTACTATTTCATCATCTATTTTATAGGTGTTGCTATACTGGTGGTTAACCAAATTGATGTAATGGATGCAGCCTTTGAGATGGCTTCTGCTCTATCTACTGTTGGAACATCCGTTGGCATAACAACAGCTACCACAAGTTCTATCGTGTTATGGACGGAAATGGCAGCCATGTTTTTCGGACGGCTAGAGATTATGATTGTAATCATTTTCTTTGTTTATAGTTGGAGTGATTTGAATATGTTTATTAAAGGGTGTATTAGGTTTAAAAAATCTATTGGCAATTGAGCCATATTCTTATTATAATAAAGATATAGAGAATCGAGGTGATGTTATGCTTTCGATTGGAATAGTCTTCTGTGGTAATATTGACCACCTGAATCGTATCGTTGAAATGATGAATGATACAAAAGCAGTAGGATTCGAGTTTTTGTTTGCGTGCCAATATCCTGTAGATGCGCAGATAACTCAGAGGTTTTCAGATCATTTGAGTCGAATCACGTTTGTCGATCAGGGAAACAAATCGAAAGATCAGTTGTACAATCAAATGATGCATACAGCGAAGCATCCATACATCATGTTTTACAATTATCACATTCAGCTGGGGTTTTCAAGTATGATTGCTATGATTGATCAGATTGACCGGTTAGGTGCAGATGTTGTATTTTCATCTATGAATGATGATTTGCTCCCATGGTACAAGCGTCGAAAAGAAGTGCAGCCATTCGTTGGGGTGAAGACAGTTTTTCAGGATAGCTCACTTTTGATTCATTTGACGGATTCATTGTTTGGCAAGGTGTTTCGCGTTGGCTTTCTTAAGGAACACAGAATTCGCTTTACAGATGTATTGGCGCTATATCATATCCCGTTTATGATGACAGTCGCAATCAAGAAAGCCAAGTTCACCTACTGCTTTGAAAGTGTCACCACTGTGGAGGAAGATCATGTGGATGACTATGATATTTTTGAGTCATTGGATAAAGTGGCTCAAATAAGCAAACGATTTCATGTAGATGATTTATTTGATGCAGAACTCAACTATATTTACCTTCGAGAAATTGCTATCGAATGGATGCAGAGTTATAAGGATGCTCCAAGAAGCATACATAAGGAACTACTGATTAAGGCGAAAAGTTTTGTTCAACGTCGGAATATTCGGTTTGAAAGCAAGTACTTATTCTCTGACCCCACCTGGTTTCGACTCTATTTGAGTTATTCGAAAATGATACTAAAATAAAACAACTGCGAATCATGACTAGATTTGCAGTTGTTTTTTTGTAAGTTGAATATGGTTGAGAATCAGTTGAAAGCAATCGCTCTGATAAATCGGGTCATCCAATAACCGATGAGCTACATTGGATAAGATGATTCTTTTTTTATATTGGGAAGAAATATTCTGATAGACATAGTCACTTGAACGAAGAGGAATAACTTCATCACTTGCTCCATGAAGAATCAGGGTTGGACATTGGATGTTTGCAACTGAGTTCTTGCACAAAGCAACAACCTCAGTAAATGTATTGTTAAAGTGTTCCGGTAATGGTGGATAAGTACCCTGTTGAACCATCGGCTTTATCCAGCGTTTGGCCACTTTGGAAGTGACTAGGTCTTTGACTAACCGTAATGTTACATACTCAAATGCAGGCGCAAGTAAAATCAACTTATCGATTGGATACTTAGCTGCAATGGACGACGCGATAACGCCTCCCATAGAAAAACCAATGACAATGACTTTTCGGTTTTTAGAAAGAGCGGCTTCAATTGCATCATAAGCTCGCTGAATCCATATCGCAGGATTTGTATCATTCATGTCAGTCTGATCAAACAGTTCAGGCATCAGGCAAATATATCCTTTTTTGGACAAAAAGGCATGTAGCTCAGTGAATTCGTGAGTTCTTCTGATGCCATATCCGTGGATGCAGACGATGATGGGTTTACGTTTAAATAGATCAAGTTTCATGTTTATCACCTTATTGTTTAATTATATCACAAATCATATGCCTGATAAAAAGTAGTATTCAGTGGGTTTGACATATTTAAAAGGATTTGTTCACAAAATAGTCAAATACATAGGAAAGAATGGTAAAACGTGGCTTCATTGTGTATAATATTGAGTGAATTTAGAAAAGAGGTTACCATGAGTAAAAATGTATTTGTAGAAATTTCAGCACGTCATTTGCATGTAAGTAAAGAGCATTTAGCGATTCTTTTTGGGGAAGGGGCTACATTGACTCCTAAGAAGGATCTATCACAACCAGGACAATATGCCTGTGAACAACGTGTGGATGTTGTAGGTCCACGAGGAACCATTAAAGGTGTAACCATTTTAGGCCCAACGCGGCCATCAACCCAAGTGGAGATTACACTTACTGAAGCACGTCAACTGGGAATTAAGGCTTTGGTTCGTGAGTCGGGGTTTATAGAGGGTAGCGAAGGTTGTACTCTTGTAGGACCGAATGGTTCGGTTAGCATTGAACAAGGGGTCATCGCTGCGAAGCGTCATATTCATATGACACCTGAAGATGCGGCAGAGTTTAACGTGAGTGACAAAGATATCGTTTCAGTATCCGTACATTCACAAGAGCGCTCACTCGTGTTTGGGGATGTAGTTGTTCGCGTGAGTGAAAAATTTGCGCTTGCGATGCATATTGATACCGACGAAGCCAATGCGGCTGGTTTAAGTGGAGCTTGCGAAGGTATACTTATTAAATAAGTCGGGGTTCCCGACTTTTTGTTCAAAATGGAGGAAGTTATGTTTTTACCAATAAATCAGCAGGATGTAGTTTTAAGAGGATGGAGTGAGGTTGACTTCGTTTTAGTTAGTGGTGATGCCTATGTGGATCATCCGTCTTTTGGAGCAGCTATTATTTCCAGAGTGCTTGAAGCTCATGGATACAAGATAGCGCTTCTTCCACAGCCAGACTGGAAACAAGATGAGCCGTTTATTCAGTTTGGTAAACCAAGGCTTGGTTTTTTAGTCACTTCCGGAAATATTGATTCCATGGTGAATCATTACTCGGTTGGACGCAAAAGAAGAACGAAAGACCAATACAGTGATATGGGAGAGATGGGTAAGCGTCCTGACCGTGCGACCATTGTCTATAGTCAAAAAATACGGCAGTTATTTCCCGATTCTCCGATCATCTTGGGTGGTATTGAAGCTTCTCTTCGACGTTTAGCTCACTATGATTTTTGGGATGACAAAGTCAGAAAATCAATTCTGCTAGATGCGGGAGCTGATTTGCTTGTTTATGGAATGGCAGAAAACACCATCGTTGAGATTGCGGAGGCCTTAGATAGTGGGTTGTCTATCGAACACTGTGTGTATATTGCTTCCACTGTCTATAAAACCAAGGATGAGTCCTTTGTTCCATACGATGGGATTCGCTTACCGGATTATGCAGTTATCAAAAAAGATAAACTGGCTTATGCGAAGAGTTTCAAAATTCAGATGGATCATCAGGATGCTGTTTGGGGGAAACCGCTGATTGAAATGCAGGAAAACTGGTTTGTGGTTGCAAATCCAATGGCTCCAGCACTAACCCGTGAGCAAATGGATTGGGTATATCAGCTTCCGTATATGCGTCAAGTGCATCCTTCATACAAACACATACCTGCGTTTGAAGAGGTTCAGTTTAGCCTGATTAGCAATCGGGGATGTTACGGTTCATGTCATTTTTGTGCTTTGACACAACATCAGGGGAAGGTCATTACTTCACGTTCGACAGATTCACT
>DOKQ01000133.1 GCA_003510215.1 Erysipelotrichaceae bacterium | reverse complement strand
ACACCTTGAACAAGAATGGTATTACCTATGATTTCCTGATTTGGAAATAATAGATTTCCGATTTTTGAGCCTAAAACTGCTACAGGAACATTGGATTCGATATCAAATTCTGAGATGAATCGACCTTGACTCATGCTTAAATTGGAGATAAAGGCATAGTTTTCGTTAACTCCACTGATAGAGACGATAACATCCTTCCCTTCCACATTGTAAGTGGCATTTCCTGAGACCATCTCAGAGGAAGCCGCAATTTGAGCATTCGTCTCAATGTTCTTTAACCAGTTTCGATCAAGTGTACCTTCACGGTCTGTGACGTTAATAAAAATTAAGTTGGACCCAATGCTTCGGATCTGATTGGCAGCTTCATTTCGGGCGCTGTCACCAAGTGACATCAGCAGTATAACCGAAGCCACCCCAATAATAACGCCTAATGTGGTTAGTAAAGCACGAATTTTATGGGCTAATACAGATTTTGCTGCTATGACCATATATTCCTTAAGCATCCTTACCACCTACTTTCACATCAGAGTCAACTTTTCCATCTTTCAATGTAATCATGCGATTTGTCCGCAAAGCCACTTCCATATCGTGAGTTATGATGACGACGGTTTTTCCCGACTGATTCAACTCTTTGAGCATCGTTAAAACTTCAGAACCTGTCTTCGTATCAAGCGCTCCTGTAGGCTCGTCAGCGAGGATTATGGCTGGGTCATTCGCTAATGCACGGGCAATAGATACGCGCTGTTGCTGCCCTCCGGATAGCTCTGTGGGCTTATGGTACATGCGATCACCCAATCCTACCTGATGCAAAAGTAACTTCGCTTTTTCTTCACGCTTCGATGGGCTCATTCTTGCATAGGTCATGGGCATCATCACATTTTCAATCGCAGTAAAATTGGGTAAAAGGTTAAACTGCTGAAAGATAAAACCAATCTGCTGATTTCGAATATCCGCCAATTCATCCTGATGATATTTACCGATAGGAATCTGATTTAACACATAACTACCATCACTGGCCACATCCAGACAACCAATGACATTCATTAACGTAGATTTTCCGCTACCAGAAGGACCTACGATAGCCACAAATTCTCCCTCGTTAATCGTGATGGAAACGCCATCCAAGGCCATAACAATGGTATCACCCATTTTATATCGTTTTTTGACGTTCTGTAATTCAATCATAATCAGTTACCAAAGAATGGAAATCTGGATGTTTGAGGAAGAATGACAATTTCCTGACCAATTAAATTATCACCAGTGACTTCGATGTAAAACACATCTGAAATCCCTGTGGTCACTTCAATGTAATAATCCGATTGACGATCATTTTGATTCTGTAACCATTCACTTGAAAGTAAGTATCGCTTGGATGAAGATGTAATGATTGCTTCGATTGGTACAACTGCAATGTTCTGCTTGTTTAGCACTTCAATCCGACTGCTTGCACTCATACCTAGAAATACAGGTAAATCTCCATGATCAAATACCACTGTTACCGTATAGGTAGTAAAGTCGGACTGTGTATTTCCAATCAGTCCGATGTCTGCAACCTCTCCTTCAAGTGTCGCATCCAGGGCTTCGATATATACACTGGCACTTTGACCAGCTGAGATCTTAACAACATCTTTTTCTGTGATAGAAATCTGCACCTGAAACTTATTCGGATCAGAGATCACAAAAAAGTTGCTTGCTGCATTCGGTATTTGTGTAATTATCCCGTCCGTCTTCGCAACAACTGCCCATAACTGCCCCATATTGGTCAGATATTCACCAATCTTTTCACCTTCTTCAACTTGATCACCGACATTTACCAGTGATTTTCTGAAGGTTCCATTAATATCCACTCTTGTGGTGTTCGAAGATGATATTTTCCCTGCCGCAACAGCATACAACGTGATCGAGCTTTGCTCGATTGTAATTACATTACTTTCATCAATCATTCGCTGTGCACTACGGGCGTTCATCGAACTAAATACAATACCAACGACAAGTATTACCGCAATCGCAATCACCCATGGCAACCAGCGTTTATTTTTCCTTTTTTTCATGTTCCTCTCCTTGTGGCCATTCACAAAAGCCAATCATTTTTTCAATAATCCGGCTAAGTGTTTTTGCATCATCCTCACCCAGATAGCTAACCAATTGCACCATATGTGCATTCATGTGTTCTCTTGTTTCTTCAATAATTTCTAATCCGTATTCGCTGATTTCAACCACGACAACACGTTTGTCCAACTCATGTGACTTCTTATGTACATAGCCCAGTTGCTCCAAAGTGTTAACGATTTGTGTGGCTGCAGAATGGGTTGCGGCCATCTCATCCTTAATATCCTTTATGGTGACTTCCTTTGTCGCTGCCAGATGGTCAATCATCAGTAAATAAGCAACGGATGGATTTGATTTTGCCATAAGCGAATTCATTTTTCGTTCCGTGTGCTTTAGCTTAACAAAGCTATCGAGTAGTTCTTTAGCTAGTTGGTTCGTATGATTCATGTGCGTTCTCCTTTAATTAAGATTCTTAACTAAAATACCATATATTGCGTGTAAACTCAATCATATTGAATATAAAAAGGAAGGTTTCCCTTCCTTGGCTGTCCATGACGAATGATTTATACTTTAAGTGTTTTGATGGCTTCCCATGGAAACTGATCACGACCAAAATGACCAAATGCAGCTGTCGCACGATAAATCGGACGAAGCAGTTGCAACTCATCAATAATGTTTTGAACACTGAAATCAAAGTTTTTCTCTACGATTTCATAGATCTTATCTTTTGAGACTTTTTCAGTTCCGAAGGTTTCAATAAAGACAGATAGTGGATGTGAATGACCAATTGCATACGCTAGTTGAACTTCACAACGATCAGCCAACTCATTGGCTACAACACTTTTTGCGACATAGCGAGCGTAGTAGGCTGCACTGCGGTCAACTTTACTTGGGTCTTTTGAACTGAAACAGCCGCCACCAATGCGACCCATACCACCATAGGTATCCACTACAATTTTGCGACCCGTGGTTCCTGAATCCCCAAAAGATCCACCGGTTACAAATGATCCGGATGGATTGATGAAATACTGTGTTTCATCAGTTAACCATTTGGCATCAATGTTTTTTAAAATGACTTCTTCTTTCATGACTCTGCGAAGTTCTTCCTGAGTGATGGTTGGTGCATGTTGGGTAGATAAAACCACATGAGTAATGCGATTTGGCTTACCATCCACATATTCAACCGTGACTTGAGTCTTGCCATCTGGACGCAACCAGTCAAACGTATTCTTGGCTTCACTTAAGGCTTTGGAAAGTTTATGAGCCGTGATGATAGCTAAAGGCATGTACTCTTCGGTTTCATTGCTTGCATAACCAAACATCAACCCCTGATCTCCCGCATGTGTTGCACCTTGGGCAACAGCATTGTAGATTTCCTCAGATTGCTTGTTTACTTTGATGAATGGGTTGTACTCTTCTGTATACCCAATGTCAGCCACAACACGTTTGGCAATCGATGCATAATCAATCGTTGCCTTGGTATTTGCTTCCCCAAAGATTAAAATAAAATCATCTTTGATACTGGCTTCAACAGCCATTTTGGAATGTGGATCCTGACGAAGTGCTTCATCAAGAATCGCGTCGGTAATTTGATCGCAGATCTTGTCTGGATGACCGTCTGTTACACTTTCGGATGTGAATAAAAATTTTTCCATGATAGGTTCCTCCTTGATATGAAAAAGGCCTTCTCGCGCAAGAGAAGGCTTCATTTTGTGAATCCGATTTCCCTTATCGCTGTTAGCGGGACCACCTTTGAGCAAACTTCTCTCCAGGTTGGCGTGAGGTCATTGAGCTAACTCTCTACCTCATCTCTTGATAAAAAGACCGTATATATTTATAACATGTAGTTTAGTATAATGCAAGTATTATTTTACTAATAGTAAACTTTTTTTTTTCAATCCAGCGGTTTCCGGTAATAATTCCCAATCACTCGCTCCGTTTTGGAAATATCAATGAACATATTAGGATCCACACTACGTGCCGCCTCAACAATATCTTCCACCTCAAATGCATTCACAACCATATAAAGCATGCATTTCCTTGTTTTACTGTAACCACCCTCACCCCATAGTTTTGTGATCCCGTGGCGTGTGGATTTAAGTATTTCATCAACGACCTCATCCGGTTTTTCAGTAAACATGCGAAGACTCATAAGTTTATATCTCATATGCATGTCATTAACAACCTGAGTAGCCACATATTGAAAAACAATGGAATACAGCGCTTTCTCCCAACCAAATAACAACCCTGCGATAAACAATAAAACACTGTTTGCATACAGTATATACTGCCATGCCGGTGCATTCATTTTATTGGAAAAATAAATAGCAATGAAATCTGTCCCTCCACTACTTGCATTAGCAGTAAGAGCTAATGAGGCGGCAGAGCCAGATAGAATACCACCAAAAATGGAGATAAGAAAGATATCGTAGGTAATATCCATTGAAGGAATCAGTGCCACAAATAAGCTGACAAGCATAAACTGTAAAACTGAGTAAACAGTGAACCATTTACCGACAAACTTGTAAACGAGGAGTGTTGGACCCACGTTTAATCCGATATACAATAAACCAAATGGAATCTGAATTGAAAATTCACGATAAACAACCCGCTGAATCAAGATACTGACACCGGAAAAACCACCTGGGAATAAACCGCCCGCATCGATAAAAATCTTTATCGCAAGTGAACCAAGCAATGCAGACAAAACAACCATAACTGTCGTTTTGACATGTTTTTTCATATCCATACAACCACCTCGTATCAACCTAATTATACACATTTTACTCTTTCATACAACGAACATTCTCACTTCAAAAGAAGTTTTATATCCGTAAGCGCTACCACTGCACACTTTCGTTCAAACGTATCCAAGTGTGCCAGATAGTCAGTACAGCGATAATGCTGTCGCTGAACTGCTCGTACATTTGCATCCACATCTATACCCATTTGTTCGTGATAGATCAACCTGGTTTTGTATTCATGTACTTTCTTTATTTTTTGTGAATACAGATAACGAATCCATACTTTGGTTCCACTTACTTGCGTTACGGGATATAGAATGAACCGTTTCTTTCGACAAATAAGAATTGGAATTTTCTGTCGTATGTTTAAAGATACACTCATCGCTTTCTGATTCCCTTTCACGGTCCCACCGTGACCAAGACAAAGTTTATCCAGAAACTCATTTACACCCATAGAAATGACTTTCCTTTGCATATCTTCAAATAATACATGTGTTTGCCCCTGTTTTTCTTCCAACATGACTATCGTATCCATCGTCATAAAAACCACCTCAATTCTTATTCTTAATAAACATGAAAATTCCTTTAAATTTTATGATAAAATAATGGAAAAATGAAATGGAGATCTTTATGAAACAGTTAGAAAGACTTGATGAGATTACGCAAAACCTAAAAGAGAATGATCATGTAATTGCTTTGATTGCAACGGGTTCCATTGGGGTTGAAAAAGAACGTTTGGACCAGTACTCTGATCTGGACTTTTTTGTGATTGTTAAAGATGGATCTCAAAAGTTATTCTTAGAAAATACCCAATGGCTACACGTCGCATCCTCTAAGCTGTTATTTCTCTTTCAGAATACAAAAGATGGCTTCAAGTTTATGTATGAGGATGGCATATATGGTGAACAGGCTATCTTTGAATATGCCCAACTGCCAACCATCATCGGATCAAATAGCCGCGTTGTTTTTCAAAAAGAAGGTTATGATATTGATGCCAATTTTGGCGAGCGTGCCAAACTTTCACAGAATCTATCTTCCTTTGATTTTCTAATGAATGAAGCACTTACCAATATCTATGTAGGGTACACTCGTTATTTGCGACACGAGAGAATTGCCGGATATCAGCTACTTCAAGCTGCAGCTGAAAAGATCATTTCACTGATATCAATGATTGAAAAGCCAAAAACCAGTTATTCCGACATATTCAATCCGGCTCGACGAGTCGAGCAGAATTTTCCGGGCTTTTTCCCTCAGTGCCACAGGATGTTTGGCTCAATCAATGATGTTTCACCATCCATTGAGGCGATGCTCCTCTTTCTGCAACAGCACGGTCAGCCAAACAAACACATGGTTATGATCATTGAGCAGCTGCTTTCAGACAATAAAAAAGCTGCGGATTAACCGCAGCAACAACCGTCTTCACACGCTTCTTCTGATGAATGTTCATGATCATGTTCGTGATCATGCCCACAGCCGCATCCACTGTCACAGTCATCACATCCGCCATGACTATGGTGAGCTTCGTAAGCCAATGTATCAATAACCAAACACTCAATTTCAACCTTCACCCCTTTTGGAAGTGCAACTACTTGAATCGTTGAACGAGCTGGGTATGGTTGAGCAAAATAAGTTGCATAAATCTGATTCATTTCATCAAATTCAGCCAAATCTGTCATAAAGACTGTTGTCTTTACGATATGGCGCATTTCCAGATTCATCTCAGCCAGTAAAGCTTCGATATTTTTTAATACCTGGTAGGTTTGTTCCTGAATTCCGCCTTCAACGACTTCACCTGAAAATGGGTCTACAGGAATTTGACCTGACATATAAACGAAATCTCCCAGTTTTACTGCTGGTGAGTATGGGCCAATGGCTTTAGGTGCATTGACAGATGTAATTGAATCAAACATGTTGTTCCTCCTAAGTTAGATGTTCATCACTCTAATATCCTATTCATATCACTGAAAACTACGTAAAATCCCCTGTTAAGAAGTAATCATCAGCTACTACCACTCTTTGTAATATTCGATTTCCTCTTCAATCATTTTTTCTCTTCGTTTAATCAAAAAAGAACGAAATGACAGTATCAACGACACGACTACGATGCCACTGATAACTGCGATGGACACAACATCATTGATACTACTGATCATAGGGATTCACCTCGAAGTATATTATAGTTGATTTAATCTTTTTTTACAATCATCGAACCACATAGATGCTCATAACTCTTTTAATCATGAAGCTAAAGATTAGAAGCGATAGTGCACTTAATACTGCAATGATTCCACCGATGAATCGAAGAAATGAAATGGCTCTAAACGCATGCATGGCCACAACACTATAAAAGATTGATCCATAAAATAAAAAGGAGATGAGAAGATATAGAATAAATAAAATCTGCGTGTATACTTGATGTTTTCTAAGTCCATCAAATCTTCTGGGGGTAAATAGTGTAATGATTGAAAGAAGCATCACCCAGACATCCATATAGGTAAGTGAATACCTTGCGGCTAATAACAGTGAGTTGGATGAGAGTGGAAACTCTAAAGACCAGATTAACCATCGTCCGATAAAAAGCGCTGTTACCTCGGGTAACACAGTCGAATAAATCTGTTGGGTGGAGGTCATTTGCAATAGGTAAAAAGAAGCTTTGGCTAGCATTGCAATGGATATCAGATAAAAAAGGGACAGCCAAAAACATGTCCCCAACCAGAAGAGTGTTTTAGCATTCAACGATTCAGTGGTCGATTTCAAGCCAATCAGCCCCTTTAATCACTTCCAATGAGGATAAACCCGGATAATCCAGCTGACGAAGCACTTCATATACACAAATTGCTACTGTATTGGAAAGATTCAGACTTCGTGCATGCTCAACCATAGGCAACCTCATGCAGGTATCCAAAGAGGCTTTTAGGATGTCCTTCGGGATACCTGTACTTTCCTTTCCGAAAACAAGGTACACAGGTTCATTTATATGTGCTGAAAAATCGAAGGATGAGGGTGGTTTTTTCCCATATCGGGTGACAAAGTACTTGGTTCCAGGGTGTTTTTGCACAAAATCATCCCAATCTTTATATTGGTGAAACTCACAGATTTCCCGATAGTCCATACCACTTCTTCGAAGATGTTTTTCATCCAACGAAAATCCCATAGGCTCAATCAAATGTAATACAGCATTCGTAGCTGCGCAGGTACGCATGATATTCCCTGTATTCTGTGGAATCTCAGGTTCAAACAGGACGACGTGAATCATATCG
>DOKQ01000170.1 GCA_003510215.1 Erysipelotrichaceae bacterium | reverse complement strand
TCCACGTAGAATACTCAATGACACCCCGAATATAACCTTGCTCATCCTGATGGATCATGATTTTCTCATCATCGATCAGTGATTTCAATCTTTCACTCTTTTCTTGTTCACTATACGACCTCTGCTTCTGTAGCCAACTAAAAATCTGATATGCCTCTTCACTTGTTCTCATAATTCTACCTCCTTTGTACCATATCATATGTGTGAAATGATGCAAACCTCTGATTGTACAAATCGATATCAAGATACTTTCATGAAAACTATTGACATCTTTTCTGAAAGTGATATGATGTTTTCAATAAAGAAATCGATGCGTAGAAAGTAGTACATAACTTACGTTTGATTAGAGAGCCGGTGGTTGGTGAAAACCGGAGAAACAGAGTTATCGAATGGGTCTACAAGAGCGAGGCGAATGCAAGTAGCCAAGACGGAAGCTCCCCGTTACAGGAGATAGGATATGATTGTATCTGAAAGAGTGGATTGAGTAATCAATCAAAAAGGATGGCACCACAGCACCCCTGTTCCTTATGGAATGAGGGTGCTTTTTTATGTAAAGGAGGTGATGGCCATGTTATGAAGGACACAAGAATGCATAAATACAACAATCATTTTCACATTAAAGGAGAAAGAACTTGAAAATCAAAACACTAACAACATCATCACTACTATTGGCACTTGGCCTTTTACTGCACACCATCACACCTCCACTTCTCGGTGGAGTTAAACCCGACTTCCTATTAGCAAGCATGTTTCTAGCCATTGCACTATCCCCAAAGGCAAGCCACACACTCGCCATTGGATTAGCGGCAGGGATCTTAGCCGCAATGACCACCGGATTTCCTGGCGGACAAATTCCTTCCATTCTTGATAAACTTGTTTCCGCCTACTTTGTCTATGGGTTGTTCACACTTTACAAGACATCAAACAATCTTATCTTTTCACTTATTACATTTCTAGGTACACTAATCAGTGGACTTGTATTTTTGTTGAGTGCATTTGTACTTGTCGGATTACCCGTTTCCGTTGGATCTTTGGTTTTAGTTGTGGTGTTACCCACCGCATTTGCCAATGCCATTGTCAACTTATTACTGCACAAAAGCCTCCATGTCATGGTAAAAATCTAAAGCCTTCGGGCTTTTTTTATCTGAATCAGACAAAATGTGATATGATTAATTTGTAAAGGAAGTGACGTATGATTTACGGATATTCAATGATTGGAATCAACCCGCCATTCCCAGCCTTACCCGTGGGTTTTGCGAGTGCTACACGAAAATTATCCTTAGTCAAAGGAGATCTGTTTGCTCAATGTTTTTACCTTGAAGATAACGAAACCAAGTTGTGTTTTATCACACTTGACTCCTTGGGTGTCAGCCACGATATACAATCCGCCTTTGAACAGATAGTACATAATGTTCTCGGATATGATGTTACGCTCATTTTAAGCAGTTCTCATACGCACTACGCACCTTCTTTGGCCAATGCCATGGGCTTTGTCTTTGCGGATGCTGATTATGTACGTTTTGTGTGTGACCGACTGCACATTATGTTATCTAAATTAAATCTGAGGGAACATCCCTTAATCATCACCCATCACACTTCGACCAACAGTGAAATCGGCCGAAGTCGGTTAAGTCATCTTGGGGATGAATTTGTCACTCTTTCAGTCATATCCTTCTATCATCAGAACACACGGTTGGGCCACTGGGTGGTATACAACTGTCATCCAACGATTCTTCCCGAAGATTCACTGTATTTATCCAGTGACTATATCGGTGTCTTTATGGAAGAAATGAAACGGAGCTACCCCAATGAGTTCACCATGTTTTTTCAGGGAGCCGCTGGAGACATCAGTACCCGCTTTACCCGGAAGGAAAAAAGTTATGAAGAAGTCATTCGAATGGGGAGGCTATTAAAGAAAGCAGTTGATACTGTACTGGAATCTTCATTAAAGAAATCTGAACTTCGACTCACATATAAACATCACTCCATCCCACTATCCCATCAGTTCAAAAGCATTCAATCACTAAGTATTCCCGAGGGAATCAGTGATAAGGAAAAACGCGAATTTGAACAAGGGGCAAAAATGATCGAAAATCTCGCCAATCATCCTGAGCATCTTTTACCCGAAGCCTCTATCGAAGAAGTCTGCTTCGGACCAGTCACACTATTTTTTCAACCATTTGAACTATTCTCCTCCTATCAGAAATACACAAATAAGCAAAAGATCATTATTGGGTATTCTCAGGGAATCGGAAGCTATGTGACCGAGCTTCAACCAAAGTTTCCAAGTTATGAATCACTTATGGAAACCATTTCCTCCGCAAACAAAAAACAACTTATTCGGATATTCAAACCCTCTTCAACACGTAGAAAGGCAGATACGCAGTGAATCAAGTAAAAGAAAACCCATTTCCCTATACGAGTGATAACAAACGATACTATACATGGAATCATTACTTAAAAACCACCTTCAATCAGAAGGTATTTAAAGTTGCCTTGGATGCCGGTTTCAGTTGTCCTCATCGACGAAGTGATGGAAAAGGAGGGTGCACCTTCTGTTCCGAAGCTGGCAGCGGGGATTTCGCAGGCAACCGGTCAATGTTACTTGCAAAACAGTTTGAAGAACAAAAGGCCATGATGTTACGTAAATGGCCAGACGGATTGGCCATCGCCTATTTTCAGGCATACACAAATACCTACGCCCCGCTTTCAACCCTTAAGGAAATCTATGAACCTTTTTTCAACGGAACCATTGATTGTCTCGGTGTGGCTATCGCTACACGGCCGGACTGTCTTGACGATGAAATTATTGAATATCTTGTCGAAAAAAATAAGCAGAAACCCCTCTATCTTGAAATAGGTGTGCAAACCATATTTGATGAAACCTCACGTTTGATTAACCGAGGACATACAACGGAAGTATTGGAAGAAACACTCACTCGACTCAAGAAAACAGACATCCCCTTAGTTCTTCATATCATTAACAGTCTGCCCTATGAAAGTGCCGACATGATGATTCAAACAGCAAAATGGGTTGCCAAGTGGCATCCATTTGCCATCAAAATCCATATGCTTCACATATTAAAACGCACACCCATGGCTCTTCAATACCAGCATTCCCCCTTCCCCATCTTATCCAAAGAAGAATATATTGATATTGTCGTTTCACAGTTGGAGGTATTACCGGAAGATATTGTCATTCAGCGGCTGACTGGGGATGCTCCATCCGAAGATCTGATTACGCCTCTTTGGACATTATCAAAAGTAGCAGTTCTGAATGACATTGATAAGGCAATGGTCGCTAGAAACAGCTGGCAAGGAAAATATGATGAGACATCGAAATATTAACGAGGTAAATAAGGATTGGTTGAAACAAGTTATAACCTCGGATAGTGTAATCGTGGATGCGACAGCGGGCAATGGACATGACACCCTTTTCTGTGCAGGCATCGCCAAGCATGTCTATGCCTTCGATATACAGAAAGAAGCAATTGAGAACGCAAAAATCAGAACATCCGATTTTTCTAATATTACATATGTTCTGGATTCACACGCAACATTGAATCAATACATTCATACACCCATTGATGGTATTATCTTCAATCTTGGGTATTTACCTACATCGGATAAATCTACGATTACCCAAGCTGAAAGCACCTTAACCGCCTGTAATCAGGCACTCGAATTACTTTCTAGTCGAGGTTTTATGTTAATTACCTGCTACCTTGGTCATCCGGGAGGAGCTAATGAAGCAGCTGCTGTTAAGCAATGGATTGATACCCATTTCTTTGCTTATCAGAGTTACACCTACGAAAATGTATCGTTAGCACCCATCAGCTATTTTATCGAAAAAAGACATAGGATCCTTGATTGACCCTATGTCTTTTATATGATATTCAAATGTTCAAATGCGTAGACGACTCCATCTTCCTCAACATCTTTTGTCACAAAATCTGCCACTTCCTTGACTTCATCATGAGCATTACCCATAGCAATTCCCAATTGTACATAAGATAGCATTTCCAGATCATTATTGCTATCGCCGATTCCAATGGTATCCTGATGATCCAAGTTTAGATAATCCACTAGAAATTTTATACCCTCTGCTTTACTGATGCCATGAGGTACAAACTCAAATCCAAGCGATCCTGGATTGACAATGCAGAATACATCCTTTTCAATATCCCGTACAATTTTTCTTTGGTGCTCAATATCATTGGGATAGACCAAAAACTTATTTACATCATCTACACCTCTGCGATATTCTGAAGCCATTTTCTGCCTATGCTCAGGAATCATATGAGGTTTCATTGCCTCAACCTTATGTTTATCTCTAGCAGCACTAAAGAAGCGCTCTTTACCCAACTCATCGTAGAACACATACGTTGGACCTTCCATGACAAATCCAGCCTGCTCTTTCGTGAAATAATCCATCAGTTTTTCTACAGTTGCCTTAGGTAGCAACTGAGATTTGAGTACCTGATTGTTTATTTCAATATGAGCGCCAGCAGCACAGATGTATCCGTCAAACGGGAGTGAATCAATGACTAAATCAATCACAGATCGCGCTCTTCCTGTACTAACAAAAAGATTGTGTCCATTTTCCTTTGCCTTCACAATAGCCTGCTTTACATTCTCGGACATTCCGGATGTATGCGAAAAGATTGTTCCATCAATATCAATAAATATATGTTTTTTCATAGTCCCTCTACTTTCTTTATAACCTGATGATATGCTTGTTTGAGCGCGATCACATCTCTTCGATGAATCAGCTGACCTATGTTACAAACATGCTCCGACTCTAATTGTACAATGGCTTGATGATAAGTCAACCACTTCACATCTTTTAGTAACATTGTTTCATAGTCTTGTAAGTTGAGTGCAAAGCCTGATTCCTCAAGTTCGCACAAATAGAAATGACTATGTGTTCTTCTCTGTAGCAGATGATACTCATCGGTAATGACAATGAGCTTACGAATCACCCTAACCTTAAGTCCTGCTTCTTCCATACATTCACGTTTCAATGCTTTTTCAAAATCCTCACCATCATCTACTCCACCACCCAATGTCTCCAGATGATTACGTATGCCAAAATCATCCTCCCCCACTACTCGCAAGAAAGCAAATTCTTCCTTATGATTTATTAAGATTGCACGAACGGTCGTACGCTCATGTGTGATTGCTTGTTTAGGATAAATCGTATCTGTTAAGAATATGTGTTCCATATAACCTCCAAAAAAAAACAAGGATTGTTACACCCTTGTTACATATGTTGATGATGACTCAAAGGTATACTTAAAAGTTTACCTTCGGCTCTTTAGATTGTCAATAGACGCTTACTCAACGATACGCTGAACACAGACACCGATAAGACCTGGACCTGTATGAACACCTAAGGCAGGTGAAACTGGGCCTAAATAGACTTCCTGAACATCCAACTCACTCGCTTTGAAACCTTCAATGATTTCATTGGCTTCATCCAGTGCACTTCCATGAGCCACAGCCACATGAATTTTCGCCTGATTTCCCCAGGCTTTCGCCAAATCCACTGTTTTGCGAAGCGATTGCTTACGACCACGAGCTTTTGTCACAGTTGTATATATACCCTCATCATTGCAAGTGATAATCGGCTTTAAATCAAATGTACTGCCAAGAAGCGCAGTTACCTTGCCAATACGTCCACCCTTTTGAAGATATTCTAGTGTTGAAAGCACGAAATAAATCTTTGTGTTTTCAATCGCTTTTTTTGTAAGGTCAATCACCTCATCAAATGATTTTCCTTCAGCTACCCAGCGCGCAGCCGCAATCACAGACATACCACTACCAATCCCTATGTTCTTGGTATCCAAAACAACCATTGGACAATAAGCTTCTTCGCTGGCCAGACGAATCATATTGTT